>JACQWU010000078.1:0-8145 GCA_016209155.1 Candidatus Desantisiibacteriota bacterium
TGTCATAAAAATCATAATGCTCCGTATAAAAAACTGTTAATAAATGAAGGAAAAGATTTATGTTATTTATCAGCATGCCACACTAAATTTGAACAAAAAGAATTTATACATAAACCTGTGGATGACGGTAAATGCACTTCCTGCCATGATCCCCATTCATCATTAAATAAAAAACTTCTGATAATCAAGGAGGATGTGATAATAAATACTATTTATAGATTATGCTATCAATGTCATAAACCTTTTGAAAATAAACCGGGAATACATAAACCTGTTGCGGAGGGAAAATGCGATCTATGTCATAATATCCACTCATCTGATAATGAATCTCTGCTCTTAAATGCTGAGAGACAATTATGTGAAAGCTGCCATCTGGATAAAAGTAAAGTAAAAGAACATGCCAGGGGAATAGAGGGAAATAAACACTGCACAGAATGCCATGATGCGCATTATCCGAGACAAAAGTAAAACTAATTTTCACCATATGTAGAGACGCAATGCCTTGCGTCTCCGATAGAATTAAATTTATGATATTGACATGCAAGATTTATTTGATATATAGTAACTATATACCAACGTGGAGATAAAGACTTTAAATTAAAATTGAAGGAAAATTTATGTTACCAGATAAAAAAGGACATTATGGTATTTTTGGCGGTAAATTTGTACCGGAAACTTTAATGTCAGCGCTTGAAATATTGGAGCAGGCTTATAATAAAATCAAAAATACCAAAGAATTTAAAAAAGAATTTAATTATTATTTAAAGGAATATGCAGGCCGTCCTAATCCTCTTTATCTGGCCGAGAGATTTACAAAAAAATTGAATGGTGCAAAAATATATTTAAAAAGAGAAGACTTAAATCACACAGGCGCGCATAAAATAAATAATACTCTCGGACAGATAATTTTAGCCCGCTATATGGGAAAAACAAGAATAATTGCTGAAACAGGCGCAGGACAGCATGGTGTTGCAACAGCAACCGTATCCGCCATGTTTGGGCTTAAATGTGTTGTTTATATGGGAGAAGAAGATATTAAACGCCAGGAATTAAATGTTTTAAGAATGAAATTTTTAGGAACAGAAGTTGTTCCTGTTTCTTCAGGATCAAAAACATTAAAAGATGCTATGAATGAAGCGATAAGGGACTGGGTAACAAATGTTGAAGACACATATTATTTGATTGGTTCTGTAGCAGGACCTCATCCATATCCTATGATAGTCAGGGATTTTCAGTCAGTGATAGGTAAAGAAACAAAAAAACAAATTTTAGATAAAGAAAAACGCTTTCCCGATTATCTCGTTGCATGTGTGGGCGGCGGAAGTAATGCAATGGGTTTATTTTATCCATTTTTAAAAACAAACATTAAATTTATCGGTGTGGAAGCTGCCGGACATGGCATAGAATCAGGCCAGCATGCGGCTACTTTAAGTGCAGGGTCGCCTGGTATTTTACATGGTTCGTTAAGCTACCTCCTGCAGGATGAAAATGGACAGATAAAAATCGCGCATTCTATTTCTGCGGGACTTGATTACCCCGGGGTTGGACCGGAACATAGTTATTTTAAAGATATAAACCGCGCAGATTATGTATCCATTACGGACAATGAAGCGCTTGAAGCATTCCATCTGCTTTCACAAACAGAGGGAATTATACCTGCTCTGGAATCTGCCCATGCACTCGCATATGTAATGAAACTTGCGCCTCAGCTTTCAAAAGATAAAATTATTGTAGTATGTCTTTCCGGACGCGGGGATAAAGATGTTGATGCAGTAGGACGTAAAATTAAAAATCTGTATTGATTCTTAATCTTTAAACTAAAAGTCAGTCAATTTGAGTAAATATGCAGTGGATAAATTAATGATAACTGAATTACAAAAAAAATTACAGAGTCTAAAAGACAGCGGAAAAAAATTTTTCATACCTTATATAACAGCAGGATATCCTTCGCTTGCTATAACCGAAAAGCTGGTTATATCTATGGAACAGGCGGGAGCCGATGCAATTGAGCTTGGGATACCATTTTCAGATCCACTGGCTGACGGGCCTATAATTCAGCTTTCATCTTATGAAGCTCTTCTTAAAGGTGTAACACTTTCCGGCATATTCGAATTTGTAGGCAATCTGCGCAATAAAACAAAAATACCTATAATATTTATGACTTACTATAATCCTGTATATAAATATGGCATAGAACAATTTTCGATTACAGCTGAAAAATACGGTGTAAGCGGAGTGATTGTTCCGGATTTGCCTCCTGAGGAGGCATCTCTGCTCATTAAATCAGCAAAAGATCATAATCTTGCCGTAACGTTTCTTTTCACTCCGACAAGCAATGAAAAAAGAATTAAACTTATAACTTCAAAAAGTACGGGTTTTATTTATTACGTTTCTCTTGCAGGTGTAACCGGCACAAGAGATAAACTGGCGATATCCATACAACAAAAAATAGAAGACGCCCGTAAATTCACTGACAAGCCTATAGCTGTAGGGTTTGGGATATCCACACCCATGCAGGCTAAAGAAGTTGCCGCATTTGCTGATGGAGTAATAGTTGGAAGCGCGATCGTAAAAAAAATTACAGAGAATGTTGATAAACCTGATATAATTGAAAATATAAAAAAATTTGTTATGGAAATAAGCAATGAGATACATAGTCTAAATAAAGGATAATAAATGGAAAATCTTCCATGGGATTGGGATAAACCGAAGGAATATTGCGGAGTTTTTGGAGTTTACGGACATGAACGCGCGGCACAGCTTACTTATCTTGGTATTTATGCTCTTCAGCACAGGGGGCAGGAAAGCGCTGGGATAGCTGTATCCGACGGAAAACATATGTGTTTTCACCGCGGGATGGGACTTGTAAATGATGTCTTTAATGAAAAGATCATTGATAAACTTCCCGGATATATGTCTTCAGGTCATGTGCGTTATTCAACAACAGGATCAAGCAATGTTGCGAATGCTCAACCTTTTGTTGTCCAATACGCAAAAGGCGCTCTGACAATTGCGCATAACGGCAATTTAATCAATGCCGCAAAAATAAAAGGAGAACTTGAAAAAGAAGGCGCAATTTTTCAATCTTCAATGGATAGTGAAGTTATTGTCCATTTGATAGCCCGTTCACGTAAGGAAAAACTTGAAGACGCCGTTGTAGAAGCATTAAAAATTGTAAAAGGCTCTTATTCGCTGATAATAATGAATGAAAATAAAATGATTGTTGCCCGCGATCCCCATGGCTTCAGACCGCTTTGTCTCGGGAAACTGAATAATGCATATATTATTAGTTCCGAAACCTGCGCTCTGGACCTTATTGAAGCTAAATTTGAAAGAGAAATAGCTCCCGGCGAATTACTTGTGATAGACAGCAATGGATTAAAATCAACTAATCCGTTTCAACCCATTCAACATTCTCACTGTGTATTTGAGTATATATATTTTGCAAGACCGGACAGCACAGTATTCGGACAGAATGTTCATCTGGTGAGAAAAGCTCTCGGAAAAGCACTGGCGCGTGAATCAAAGGTTTCTGCCGATATGGTCATTGGGATACCTGATTCAGGCCAGAGTGCAGCGCTCGGCTACAGTGAAGAATCCAGGCTCCCGTTTGATTACGGCCTTATCCGCAACCACTATGTCGGAAGAACATTTATTCAACCTACTCAGATACTTCGCAATGTAGGTGTAGGAATAAAATTAAATCCTGTTAAGGAAGTTCTACGCGGTAAACGTATTGTTCTAATAGACGATTCACTTGTCAGGGGAACTACAAGCCGTAAAATTGTAAAATTTCTGCGGGAAGCGGGTACAAAAGAAATTCATTTCAGAGTTTCGTCCCCGCCAATTAAGCATCCCTGCTTCTACGGGATTGATACTCCTTTTCAAAAAGATCTTATTGCTTCAAATCACGAAATAGAAAGTATTAGGCAGTATATAAATGTTGAAAGTCTCCGATATTTAAGCATAGAAGGAATGTTAAAAGCTACGGGACCAAAAGCTCACAACTTCTGTCTTGCTTGTTTTGACGGCAATTACCCCGTAAAACCTGATAACGATACAAACTGCCATACCATAGAAAAAGAAGAATTGATTAGAGAACTGACTGAAGAACAGTTGGAATTGTAAAAAATATTACAGTACTTTCTTTAAATATTGCCCCGTATATGAATTTGGATTATTAACTATTTCTTCCGGAGTAGTTAACCTATCAATCAGATAGAAACACAAAAAAAAACTATTTTTTGGCACACTTCACCTGTTATTTATTCTTTGTTTTTTAATTTTAATATTCCAGATCACGCATATAATTATCAATAAAGATATAAAAACGATTACACTTAAAAAATCAAGGGCTTTCTTCTACGGCCATATTGAGAACCTCTGATATATTCCTGCACATATATCGTCTTATTAAAAAAATTAGCATTTTTATTTAGTAATGTGGTATAATTTTGTTGATAGAATAATTTAAAGGGAATATAGTGGGGATTAAAGAATTTACAAAAGAATTAAGTGAAGATGGTGATGACAGACTAAGGGTGAAAATAAATATTGGAAAAGGTGTCGTTACGGATATAGTTATCCAATATGAGTCAAAAATAAAGGATAAATGGTATCCAATTGTTAGATATGATTGTTCCCATGGTTTTTTTCATCGTGATATATTATTAAATACAAAAGGCGAAAAAGTTAAACATCCGATTCTCATCTCAAATCTCATGGACGCATTAACGTATGCGGAACAGGATATAAAAGATCGTTGGGAATGGTATAAAGAAAAATTTAGAAAAGGACTGAAATAATGACAAAAAAAGAAAACATAGAAAGAAATATTGGTATGACTTTTAATTTTATAAAACATTTAGTTGAACATCCGGAAATAATTAATACCTTACCAGATGGTGCTGAAATAACTTTTATTGATAAAGATATGCCTTTCAAAGCAAAAGAATATCCAAAAAGAAAAAAAATTGCAAGATATAGAATAGAACATATATTTGAACCGATTAAAGCATAAATTCTAATAAAATATACTGCTTCCAAAATGGCTAATATACTTCAGCCTTAAGCCTAAATACCTAAATAATTATAACACCTTCTTCAAATATTGCCCTGTATATGAGTTTGGATTATTAACTATTTCTTCCGGAGTGCCGCATCCGACTATGTATCCGCCCATGTCTCCTCCTTCGGGACCAAGGTCAATAATATAATCAGCGGTTTTAATCACATCCAGATTATGCTCTATTACTATGATTGTATTGCCTGCATCGGTCAGCTTGTTTAACACTTCCAAAAGTTTTGATATATCGGCAAAATGTAGACCCGTAGTAGGTTCATCCAGAAGATAAAGAGTCCTTCCCGTGCTTCTTTTCGCAAGTTCGTTTGAGAGCTTCACTCTCTGCGCTTCTCCTCCGGAAAGTGTGGTGGCCGACTGTCCGAGCCTAATATATCCAAGCCCGACTTCATTTATGGTATTGAGTTTGGTTCTTATTTTTGGAATATGCTTAAAAAAATCAAGGGCTTCTTCAACGGTCATGTTTAGAACCTCTGATATATTTTTTCCTTTATATCTTATTTCCAGAGTTTCACGGTTATACCTGCTGCTTTTACATACTTCACACGGTACGTATACATCGGGTAAAAAATGCATTTCAATTTTAATTATCCCGTCACCCTGACAGGATTCGCATCGTCCGCCTTTTACGTTAAAAGAGAATCTGCCTTCTTTATAACCGCGCATTTTTGATTCAGGCACTTGAGCAAACAGATTTCGAATTTCCGTAAAAACTCCCGTATAAGTTGCGGGATTAGACCGCGGAGTCCTGCCGATTGGAGACTGATCAACATCAATGACCTTATCAAGAAGCTCTTTCCCGAGAATCTTATCATGCGCGCCTATCTGCACACGTGAAAAGTAAAGATGATACATAAAAGAATTATATAAAATATCATTTATAAGAGTGCTTTTACCTGAGCCGGAAACGCCTGTAACACAGGTAAATAATCCGATAGGAATTTTCACATCAATATTTTTAAGATTATTTTGATGCGCGCCTTTTATCTCCAGAAATTTCCCTTGCGCCTTACGTCTTTTTGCCGGTGTTTCTATAAATAGTTTTCGTGACAAGTACTGTCCTGTTAATGATTCCTTGCATTTCAGCAAATCAACAGGAGTTCCTGCAAATACAAGATATCCTCCTTTTTCACCTGCGCCGGGACCAAGATCGAGGACATAATCTGCTTCCAGAATTGTTTCTTCATCGTGTTCTACCACAAGTACTGTATTTCCTATATCTCTTAACTCTCTGATAGTATTAAGAAGTTTTGTGTTATCACGCTGATGCAGTCCAATACTTGGTTCATCAAGTATATACAAAACTCCTACCAGCTTCGAACCTATCTGAGTCGCAAGCCTTATACGCTGTGATTCTCCTCCTGAAAGACTGCCCGCGCTGCGATCCAGAGTTATATAATTTAAACCAACATTATTAAGAAATCCGAGCCTGTTTTTAATCTCTTTTGTAATCTGCTTTGCGATTATTTGTTCTTTTTCTGACAGTTTCAGATTTATAAAAAACTGCATTAATTCCTTAATCGACATTCTGGTGACTTCAATAATATTTTTCCCCGCGATAGTAACTGAAAGCGCTTCGGGTTTTAATCTATTCCCTTTACATGCGGGACAAAGACATACTCCCATGTAGTTATCAAATTCATCCCTTATAGCCTGCGACTCGGTTTCTTTATATCGCCGTTCCATATTACCTATAACGCCTTCAAATTTAGTATAATGTTCATGGCTAATATCTTCTTTTTCAAAAACAAATTTTATTTTTTCCGCCCCCGCACCGTGAAGCAGAACATTCTGAATTTTTTCAGAAAGATCTATCCATGGAGTATTCAGGCTGAATTTATAATGATAGGCAACAGCTTTAAGCATTTGATTAAAATAATATGCAGTGCCTCTGCTCCAGGGCTTTATTGCACCCTGATTTAAGGATAAATTTTTATCCGGAACAATTCTGTCAACATCAAAATACATTTTGTCTCCAAGACCGCTGCATTCAGTACATGCGCCAAACGGGCTATTAAAAGAGAACATCCGGGGGGATATCTCTCCGAGACTTATTCCGCATACAGCACAGGCATATTTCTCGCTGAAAAGAATTTCTTTGCTTTCATGTATAATAATTACTATTCCCTCCCCCATGATCAATGCTTTCTCAACAGATTCGGAAATACGGCTCCTGTTTTCAGCTTTTACCATTAGTCTGTCAATAACTACTTCAAGTGTATGTTTTTTAGTTTTTTCCATCTTGATTTCATCTTCTTCAAGATCATATACTTTGCCGTCAATTCTTACTCGCAAATAGCCCTGTTTATGTATCTCTTCAAGTATCTTGCGGTATTCCCCCTTACGTCCTGTTATAAGAGGTGCCAGGATTTGAATGCGCGAATTTTCCGGCATTTCTAAAACTTTATCTACAATCTCCTGTGAACTCTGCTGAGATATCTCACGTCCGCATTTATAACAATGTGGTTTTCCAATACGCGCAAAAAGAAGACGTAAATAATCGTAAATTTCTGTAACAGTACCGACTGTAGAACGCGGATTTTTACTGGTGCTTTTTTGTTCAATGGAAATAGCTGGTGAAAGTCCGCTTATAAATTCAACTTCCGGTTTTTCCATCTGCCCGAGAAACTGCCGGGCATAAGCAGAAAGTGACTCCACATATCTGCGCTGTCCTTCTGCGTAAATAGTATCAAAAGCAAGCGATGATTTTCCAGATCCGCTCAGCCCCGTAATAACCACAAGTTTATTACGCGGAATAGTAACATCTATGTGTTTTAAATTATGCTGGCTTGCGCCTTTTATAATTATATTTTCTTCTGACAAAATATGTCTCCTGTTTTACTTTAATGTAATTATTCAGGTATTTAGGCTGAAGGCTGAAGTATATTAGCCATTACATAATGCTAAAATTTTTACGTTACCACATAGGTTTTACCTAAAAGCCTTACACCTTCAGTCTATTCACCTAAATTTAAATCACAAATACATTTTTTGGCATAAATGCATTTTTTATTAATTTTATTCTTTTTTTTTCATCTGCTTCAAAATCGCGTATTGCCACAATA
>JACQWU010000078.1:8151-14713 GCA_016209155.1 Candidatus Desantisiibacteriota bacterium
TAACCAGATACGAAAGCGCAGCTTTAGCTATTTGTTTCTGCTTGCGCAAATTTACGGCTTCTTCCGGCTCGCCGAAATTTTTATCCTTACGGCTTTTTACTTCCACAAAAACCAGAGTATCTTTTTCCTCTGCAACTATATCAATTTCCCCATAACGGGTGCGAAAATTACGTTCCAGTATCTTATAACCTGATTTTTCCAGCAATATAGATGCTTCCTCTTCTCCTTCTTTTCCAAAAGCTATCCCGGAAAAAGACATATTTTCTCCAATTATTGTAGGGGTTCGATTTATCGAACCTACTAGCGGGCTTGATAAATCAAGCCCCTACAATTTATAATTTTAGAGGTTAAATGCCTACAAATTCTTTTACCCTGCAAAAAGTTTTACGGTGAATTTCGGTAACACCATATTTTGCAATAGCTTCACAATGTTTGCGCGTTCCGTAGCCTTTATGCTCTTTAAAAAAATATTCGGGATAAATCCTGTCCAGTTCATCCATTATTCTGTCACGTGTGACTTTTGCTATAATGGAAGCCGCGGCAATTGAAACGCTTATACTATCGCCATGGATAACTTTTCTATTTGGGACATAAAATTCTTTCAGATTCAATCCGTCTATAAGTAAAAAATCGGGACTTTGACATTTGAATGTAGATACCGCTTCCTTCATAGCTAAAATTGTTGCCTGCAGTATATTAATTTCATCAATTACTTTTTCAGAGACAATTCCAACTCCGATGTCAACGGCTTCTTTATGAATAATATCAAAAATTTTATCTCTTTTCTTAGGAGTTAACTTTTTTGAATCATTAATATCTTCTATTCTTATATTTCGGGGCAGAATTACAGCAGATGCTACTACCGGACCTGCAAGCGGTCCGCGTCCGGCTTCATCAATACCCGCTATAAAACCACAGCCTTTTCCCCAGCAGTTTAATTCTAATTCCCATGTTGGATATGTTTTATTCATGACTAAAACGCTCTATAATAGTTTTAATAAAACCTGTTGTTGAATACCCTCTAACAAGTTTAACAGTAACAACCCTTCCGCCATTACAGCGGACAATATCTCCGCCTAAAATATCCTTTTTTTTATAATCAGAACCCTTGACTAAAATATCAGGTAAAAGAATTGAAATAAGTTTTATTGGATTTTCTTCATTAAATATCACAACATAATCCACAAAGAAAAGAGAGGAAAGTGCATATGCGCGATCTTTCTGTGAATTCAGCGGTCTTTCAGGTCCTTTTATTTTATGTATAGAGGAATCACTGTTTAATCCGACGATAAGAATATCTCCAAGTTTGCGGGCTTTTTCCAGATAAGCAAGATGTCCGGTATGAAGGATATCGAAGCATCCGTTTGTAAATACAATCTTTTTGCCTTCCTGCTTATACTTATTAATTATTTTTTTTAACTTATCAAGCGGAAATATTTTTTTCATAACCTGCTTTTTGTTATTCAACTACTATACCGGCAGCATGATTGGAAATATATGCAGCTTCCAGAGAGTCTGCCCCTGCTGACACTGCGAGAACTAATGTACTTATCACGCTGTCTCCGGCTCCTGTTACATCATAAACATGCTGGGCTACAGTCGGGATATGTGTGAATTTTCCGCGCCCTTCAAATAAAGTCATACCCTTCTCTCCCTGAGTAACGAGAAGAGATTTGCATTTTAATTTTTTCATTATTTTTTCACAGGCAAAGAGCAAACTCTTTTCATCTGTTATCTCTATTCCAACAGCCTGGCCTGCTTCATGATTATTTGGGGTAAGGATTGATACATTTTTATATTTAAAAAAATGTTTTACCTTTGGATCCACTGCAATGAATTTATTATATTTATTAAGCAAAGGTATTAATTCATCCAGCAATTCACCTGTTATAACTCCTTTTGCATAATCAGAAATAAGAACAGCATCAATGTTTTTTATATTCTTTTTTATTTTTTCTATTATTTGCTTTCTTACGGCAATTTTTATCGGCGTAGAATCTTCTCTGTCTATGCGCAGCATCTGCTGATTATGAGCCATTATTCTGGTTTTCACAGTTGTCGGACGTGTCGGATCTATTACAATTCCGCTTGTATCAATTCCTCTTGCCGCAATTAAAGATGTTAATACGTCACCATAGTTATCCTCACCTGCGGCACCTATCAAAAATGGATTCCCGCCTAAAGTAAAAATATTGTTGGCGACATTGCTTGCCCCACCGAGAATATCGCTTTTTGAAATGTATTTTACAACAGGAACAGGCGCTTCCGGAGAAATACGCGATACAGCGCCCCAGTAATATTCATCCAGCATAATGTCCCCGACAACGGCAATACGTTTACCGGTAAAATTTTTGAATATTTCTCTGACACGCTTAATGTCTATATTTGCTAATGTGTTTATCCGTTTCATAATTTTCCTCATTTAATTAAAATCAACACTAAAATAATTAAATTATAATCATATATTTATTAATAAATAGTGTCAAGATTAAATTTTGCTAAAGATTTTTTACTAAATATGGATTTTGTACATGTGGCCATGACTAAAACAATAGAAAATGCAAACCTCCGCGTTTTATTTATGAATGGGAAAATAAAAAATGTCTGATAATACATTATAAATCATCAAGAAACCGATTGATTTTGCAGTTGGGTTGGCAAAGAGTGTTGGAATTTACTATAAGAAAAACCTCATAGTTTCCAAAATCGGAACAGATAAAATTCGAATTGTTTTTCCTTAATCAACAGGGACTTTCAAAACCAGCTTTGTTTTTAATATTCTGTCCTCCTTGTGCATTGACATATTATCTATCATAATAAAAAATGGACTGTTTTCGATATCATTTATATAATTTATCTCTTTATTAAATTCTTCATTCATTTCTATATTTATAGACAGTATAGGTCCGTTCTCTTCTTTTGCAATTCCCGCTGTTGTTACATAGAAGGATTTCATCCCTCTTTTTTCGGCTAATTTGTTCAGATATAAAATCAATTCTTTTTGCTCGTTTGCTTTTCTGTTTGACAGAGAACGATGTATGAAAATATTGAATACTTCATAAATAACAATAACTAAAATAAAAAACCAGACAACATAACGTTTCATATTTACCTCAAATTATTTTTTTGATTATCCAAAAAAAACTTCAGTTTAAAATGCCAGGGATATTTTCCATCTGATTCTTCACTGGTCATAATTATTTCAGTACTAAATATGTTTTTTCCGGTAAAACTTTTATAGATGAAACAATAATATCATTGAATTTTTTTTTTTTTTTAAATTTTTTAAAGTAACCGGGAACAGATTTAGAATAGCTCGATTGCTCCGAAGGAATAGAAATATTTTTATTCTGGCCCTTTTTGGAGCTAAACAAAAATGGACTAAGATATTTTTCTGTTATTACCCCGAAAATTATTGTAAGCAGAAATGCAGCAACATAAGCATATCTGTAAGTTATGAGACGCTTAATGCGGATTTCTCTGGGTAATAAATTAATGGCAATAGGAATATTAAAAGTATTACAGATAGACATACCAACACAGTTTGCAAAAAAATATTCATTTATTTGTTTGGATTTTTCTCTAATATCATGACCTAATTTTATTCTTTCAAATGTATTAATATTTTTTACAGGGCAATTAAAAATAATTTTCAAGCGGGCGTGAATATCCTTTAGGTGTGAACTTCCTCCTGACAGGATAATTTCCTTTGGTTTTAATTTTTTATCAAAAAATTTATAAAATTCTACAAGATTATTTTTAACTTCAGATTCCCATATATCAAGTGCAGATTTTAAGGTTTCCGTTACATCTATTTCTATTTTATCTTTTGAACATAGAATTTCATTCCCAAATCTAATTTTGAATATTTCTGCCCGATCAAATGGAATGTTTAACTTTTTTGATATCTCAGATGTAAAAAACTTACAGGCAACAGGGATGCTCCCGGCATATAACATAATTCCGTTTTTGCACCCAAACTTTTGACTTTAATTTTATTTGATTTTAAAAAAGAAAGCAAATTCAGGATATATATCTTATTTACTGCACCTATTAAAACATTATAAACTTCTGCTTTACCTAATTCTTTTTTTATACCGGTATTAGAAAGAGGTTTAAAAACAATCATTCTTTCTTTTTCCGCAATCGGAAAATAATTATCTGCTTCTTCGTTAATTTTCTTTTCTATATCATCAAATATCCCTGTATTATTTTCTATATGTTTATTTAAAAGGAAACAATCTGAAATACATATATTGATACTTTTATTTTTTAATTTATACCGAGTAATCAACTTATTAAATGATTCTTTAATATTGTCATCTAAAAAATTACTTCCAATAGGGCTGTTTACATATTCAATATCAATATTTTTTACAACCAGCCCATGCTTTTTTGCAGTCTTCAATTCTAAAAATTTAATGCTGTGTGTCCCAATATCAATGCTGATCATAATTTATTGCCATATCCTTATTTTATCTTTTCCGCATATTCACATGGAGAAAGGAACTGCAATGACTGTACTCCCGAAAAAACTCTCCAGTCCGGCCAGATTATAAGCAGTAATTTTGTAATAGTAGCTGGTTCCATTAGTAAGTTCTATATCTGTAAAACTATTAAATTGTTTTGAAACAGAAGTTATTTTTTGGAATTCCCCTTTTGGCATAATATTGCGGTAGATAAAATAACCTTTTAAATCAGGTTCATCATTGGGTTCCCAATAAAGAAAAACTTTTTTATCATATGATTCTGCTCTTAATTTTTTGGGGATGCCCGGAGGCATAACTGATAATGGAGTAGCGGATATAGGGCCTGCAGGAATACCTTCAATATTACGCACATTCACAGCAATTAGTTTATAATAATAAACTGTTCCATTCCTGAGCTCTTTATCCTCATATGTATTCACTATTTTCTTAAGATTTACAACTTCGCGATAATCCCCGTCAGGACCAGTATCATTTCTAAGTAATACATACCTGTCAAGGAATTCGTCCTGCAATAAATCCCAGCGTAAGATAACTTTCCTGTCACCGGATTCACATGCAAAATTGCCGGGGACAATAGGATAAACCAGAACATTGCCGGGAGAATACGGATTTTCATGCTTGGATGCACCGCACCCGCAAATTAATAAAAATAAAATCATATAAAAAAATAATAATTTATATTTCATATTTTCCTTTATGGAAGTAGAGATGCAATGCATTGCGTCTCTACCAATAATTTCTCATATAAACCACAGGAATATTAAGTGATTCATCCAGTCTATATTCTATTATTTCACCAAGTATCTTTATGTCAGTCCCAATTTTATGAATTTCAGCTATGAATTTACCGGGCTCAACAAGAGCATACCATTTTTTATCCCCTGTTAAAAGCATAAATTCAACTTTATTATCACGCATATTTATTTCTTTAATTATTCCCTGCCATTGGATCTTAATAGAAATATATTTTTTGGGATTATTATATACTTTTTCTATTGTTATTTTTTCACTCATTTCCCTAAAATAATTCAGGGAAATTTTAATTGTTTCTGATTTGGGATGATCAGGAAATTTTTTTAGCCATGATGAAAATGCGTTGATAATCCTCTGATACTTATTGGAATTATCGCTAAATTCATCAGGATTATCCAGAGTTTTAATATAATAATAATCTTTTTCATATCCTTTTATCATTTCATATTCTTTTTGTGCTTCAACAGCATTTTCAATCCCAAGCTTTTTTAATGTCTCTGCCACAGTCATCCATAAAAAAGATTCATTGTTATTGAGAAGTATTTTTTTAAGTTCAGGGATAGCTGATTTATCTCCGATATACCCTATCTGTTCAATAACAGATTTTTTTTCATCCGGAGAAGTAAAGGGACTGTTTAATTTTGCCAATAAAATTGTAACATGATGTGTTTTTTCAACTTTAGTATTTGATGATCTTGTACTGCATCCGGTAAACAAAAAAAATAAAAATATAATAACGATACCTGAATTAATATTAAAAAAAAACTTTTTTACTGCAATAAGCATTTTATATTCCTCATTTCTTTTTACGGTAATGCTTCAAAAATTAACCATAGAAACACAGAGGATTCAATAAATTTAAAAATAGTTTTTCTCTGCGGTTCATTTTTTATTTTTTTTATTTACTGTGTTTCTTTTAAATTCTGAACTATTAAATTTTATTCCTTCTGTTTCAGGATCGCTTTTTTTCATCTGCACCTTTATCTTCTCAAAAGATGGTAAAACTAAAATATTTTCTTTTAAATTTGAGTCTAATCTTTCATAAACTCTATTTGAAATTGCAATCGTTCCGCCTTTTGCATTATCGCACATTCTTGAAGCAAAATTTACAGGAGACCCGATTAAAGTATAATCGAGTCTTGTTTCTTCACCGATATCTCCGATTATTACTTCTCCAAAATCGCATCCTATCCCGACAGGTAATAACGAACTTTCATTTATTGCTTCATGTATTTTAACTGATGTAATAATACAATTATCCTGCATATTTTCCGGAAAATATGCCAGGATACCATCCCCCAATATTTTATTGACAAAAC
>JACQWU010000079.1:0-5336 GCA_016209155.1 Candidatus Desantisiibacteriota bacterium
CTCCGAAATATAGTCTTCGTTCGGAATGCCCTAAAACTACAAATTCACAGCCCGCATCTTTCAGCATATCCGCTGATATTTCACCTGTAAAAGCTCCCTGTTTTTCCCAATGCAGGTTTTGCGCTCCAAGTTTTATACTAGAATTTTTTATTATATTATAAACTGCCGAAAGAGATGTAAAAGGGGGAATTATAATCATGTCTACATCTTTAATATTTTTAAGAGAATCTAATACATTCCGTGAAAATTCAATCGATTCGGATTGAGTTTTATACATTTTCCAGTTACCGGCAATAAGTAATTTACGCATTGTTCTCTTCCTTTTTTTAATGACGTTTATCTGTCAGAAATGCAATCCCCGGCAAATCTTTTCCTTCCAATAGCTCAAGAGATGCTCCTCCGCCGGTAGAAATATGAGTAATATTATTTGTAAATCCCGATTGGACAACAGCGGCTATTGAATCTCCGCCGCCAATAACTGTGGTACCTTTGGAATCATTAACCCGCCGCGCAATCTCAAAAGTACCGTTGGAAAAATTCGGAAATTCAAATACTCCCATAGGACCGTTCCATACAATGGTTTTAGCTCTTGATATATATCCGGCAAACATCTCTACGGTTTTCGGACCAATATCCATACTTTCCCATTCATCAGGGATATTGCCCCGTGTAACAATTTGTATATTAGCATTAGCGTTATATTTATCACCTATTACATGGTCGATTGGTAATATAAGTTCAATTGTTCGATCAATAACTTCATGCAGAGTTTTTTTAGCCACTTCAATTTGATCAAGCTCTACCAGAGAATTCCCTACAGGTGTCCCCATTGCTTTTAAAAAAGTATAAGCCATCCCCCCGCCGATTAAAAAAGCATCAACTTTATCTATCATATTGAGAAGAGCGGATATTTTTCCTGAAATTTTTGCTCCGCCCAAAATTGCCAGAAAAGGCCTTTTTGGATTTTCCAGCAGTTTAACAAAATAATCAATTTCTTTCTGCATTAAAAAGCCGGCGCATGATATAGGGATGTATTTGGCTACAGAAGCTGTGGAGCAGTGCGCTCTGTGCGCTGTGGCAAAAGCATCGTTTACATAAATATCCGCAAGTCTTGCCAATTCTCTTGAAAATCTTTCATCATTGGCTGTTTCTTCTTTGTAAAATCTGACATTTTCTAAAAATATTATATCTCCTTCTTCCATTTCAGCAACAGCAGCTTCCACTTCACTCCCGACACATGCATCTATTTTTTTTACCGGATAATTGAGTAATTCACTTAATCTTCTGGCTATTTTATCAGTTTTTAACTTTGGCTCTGAGATGCCGCCTTTAGGACGTCCTATATGGGTACATAATATAATTTTAGCTTCATGTTCAAGAGCATATTTAATTGATGCCAATGATTCTTTAATTTTGCTGTCATCTGTAATATTACCTTCACTATCCATTGGAACATTAAAATCAACGCGCATCAAAACACGTTTATTGTTAAGTTTTACATCTGTAATACTCAATTTATCCATATATCCTCCATAGGTATCTTTATTTGCTGATGTATTTAACCAGGTCGATCAATCTGTTTGAATAACCCCACTCATTATCATACCATGAAAGGACTTTTATTAAAGTTTTATCTATTTCATAAGTTGAAAGAGCATCAAAAATGGAGGAATGAGGATTCCCGTTAAAATCTTTGGACACAAGAGGAGCATCGCAATATTCCAGAATTCCATTAAGTACCTTTTGGCTTGCTTCTTTTACAGCTTTATTAATATCTTCCTTAGCTGCGGGGATTTCAATTTCGACAACGAGATCCACAAGTGAAACATTCGGAACAGGAACCCTGATAGAAAGACCTGTAAATTTTCCTTTTAATTCCGGCATAACAAGTGCAACTGCTTCAGCGGCGCCTGTTGTTGTAGGTATCATGGAAAGCGCCGCAGCCCGCGCACGCCGCAGATCTTTATGCGGTAAATCCAGAATTCTCTGATCATTTGTATAAGCATGAATAGTGGTCATTAATCCTTTTTTTATCTTAAAGTTTTCATGTATTACTTTAGCCAGCGGAGCAAGGCAATTAGTAGTGCAGGAAGCATTGGAAATAATGTGATGTTTAGCCGGATCATACATTTTTTCATTAACACCCATTACAATTGTAATATCCGGATCTTTTGCAGGAGCGGAGATGATAACTTTTTTAGCACCGGAAGCAAGGTGCTGGGATGCTTTATCTCTGCCTGAAAAAAGACCTGTGGATTCAATTACCACATCTACTCCCAGATCTTTCCATGGCAAATCCAGTGTCTTTATGGCGAGGACCTTGATTTTTTTGCCGTTAACTGAAATAAAATCATTTCCGGCTTTTACATCCCCTTTAAAAATACCATGCACAGAATCATATTTAAACAAATATGCCAGTGTGTTTGCATCTGTCAAATCATTTACAGCTGCAAATTCAATTCAGTCAACGTTTGCCGCAGCGCGTAAAACATTTCTCCCAATTCTGCCAAATCCGTTAATCCCTATTCGAATACTCATTATTTCCCTCCTTTTTGGTTATGTGAATATATATATTTTAAAATTTTTCTTCGCTGATTTGTTTTACAGCTAATATAGCTGCCTGCTTAATTTTTAGATCCTGTGTGTTTTGGATGACTTTTTTTAGCGGCTCAACAGCTTCTTTTTCTTTAAGCGATACCAGCCCTTCAATTGAAGCAAGTATTAAGTTTGAATCTACGCCAGCCAAATTTTTAATAAAAAAGGGAGATGCCTTTTTATCTTTTATGTTTTTTAAATATTTGAATATTTCCAGTTTTTCATCAATATTTTTGTATTTATCTGCCATGGATATTAAGCTGTCAACAGACGCGGAACCAATTGTAAATAATGTTTTAGCTGTATTACTGTTAAAATCTTTAAGCTGTTTATCATTCAAATGTTTTTTGCTGAAAATACGCAAGAGTACAGCTAAACCACCGGCATTCTTTTTTTCCCATTCTTTATTCAAAGGAGGAATTACAGCTTCTTTATATTTTACCAGTGTAAATATGGCTTTAATTTGGTATGTTTTATTGTCAGATGCTAAAAAATCTATTAAAAACGGGATTGGTTCAATCTGTTTTTTATCAGCTAAAAGTTCTGCACAATTAATAGATATAGAATCATCATTATTTTTCAAACCTTCTTTCAGATAAGGAATACTTACATCTCCTTGTGCTATAATAATCTCTTTGGCAGTGAAAATGACCAGATTGTTTGTTGAATTCAGAGATTTGATCACCTCCGGAATAATACTATAATCCATTTTTTTAAGAAGAGCGATTGACCTGGAAGAAATTGCCTTATTTTGATTTTCAATAGCTTTAATCAATTCCGGAGCTGAAGCAGGCCCAATAAGAGATATTATTTCAAATACTTCCTTCTGAATATTTTTATCAGTATTATTTAAATTTTCAATGAGTATAGGAACAATATCTTTCCCAAAGTTTACTAAAATTCCTCTGAACATTTCAATTACTTCTTTGGTTTGTTTTTCAGTTAAATATTCTTTTGTGTATAATGCAGTATTATTTTTATTGGCAATAGATATAACAGTCTGCTTTGCTGTTTCACGAACTTTTTCATTTTCAACTGTAAAAAAAGGAAAAATATATGGAATTGCTTTATCGCTTTTTAATTTAGAAAGATAATTAAAGGCTGAAATTTTAAGTTCAGTAAATTCAGGCTCCTTTAACACCAGAATATTAATAAAAAAATTATCAAACCTGCAATTAGCTATTGTATCTGTAATAAACTTTTGGTCTTCACCTTTTGCCTCAGTAGTAATAGCAGCCAATACATTCATATCATCGTTACTTATTGAAATTTTGATGATTCTTTTTTTAACAGCAGGAGTAGATTTTTCATATTTATATAATGAATATAATATTTTTGAATGATTAGGCATCTTATAAAAAATTTCGCTCAGAGTTCCTAAAAAATAGTCACTTTTATCATTTTGCATAAATTCGTATAGATAAGGAGCTGCTTTTTCCTGCATCTTGAGCAGAGAGGAAATAGCCATAATACGGTATTTAGTGCCATACTCAAATGCTTCTATCAAAAAAGAGGCGGATTTTTCTGAAAGTACAGAATCTATTAGATCCATCATAAGGTAACGGAAGTCATCCTTTTCTTTATCATCCCGCGCTATTTTTAGAACCACATCAAGATTATCATTAATAAAATTAAAAGAATCCTCGTAGCCGGCATTAAGAATATCTTCCTTTATGTAAATTGGAAAATCTCCCAATAGAATCGGGATTATCGGCTTTTTGTCATGCTCACAAGAGCAATTTGATCTATAAGCACCTGGCTGTCTGAATATATCAATAATAGCGATAAAAGCTTCCTTTGTCTTAATCGCTTTAAGTGAAATAGCGGAAGCTTTTTTTACTTCAATATCTTCATCTTTATCAATCACTTTTTTAGCTAAAAGAGTTACTGCCTCGGGTGTTGCGATTTTACTCATGGTATAAGCGGTAGTTATTCTTATCTCAACATCATTGACATTAAACATCTCAAATAACATTTTAGTTGCTTCAGGAGTTTTCATATTACTTAAAATTAAAGGGATACAGCGCCGGGCATTTAGATCAGCATAATTAATATTTCTTAAATAGGGGAGGACTGCATCTCCTCTATTTCTTAATAATGCTATAGCAGAATTACGTAAATTGGCTTTGTCTACAGAAAGTACATCAATAAATATCGGAATTATAGTATCATCATTTATTTTTCCAAGAATTGTTAATGCATAATCTTTAACGGTATCGTTTACATTCGAATCTTTTAATACTTCAGAAAGTCCTGTGATTGCAGGTTTCCCTATTCGTTCCAATACCGCACCGGCATTTTTACGCATTAATACATTCGAATCACCAAGTGCTGAAAAAAGTTCACTGACCAGAGCTTTTTCTTTTTTCTCAGCAAGCTGTTCGATTGCCGCCGAAGCATTACTTTCTCCAAGTTTTTTTATCAAATTTATTATTTCCGGATCTGAAGCAAAAGAAAATACTGTAAAAACAGATAAAATCATGAGTAGAACTATTGAGCAGATAATTAAATTGCTTTTTTTCATACATTACTCCTTTGTTCAGCATATTTAGCTGATACTAAAAATAAGTTTAAATTAAATTTTTAAAACCTGTTTTAGTTAATTTAGAATTGTTTTTGCGAATACCAATACATAAACTTCTTTACACCCTCCTTTAATTAATACTTTACTGCATTCATTTATTGTAGATCCTGTGGTGGTTACATCATCAATTAATAACACTGTTTTATATTTTATATCA
>JACQWU010000079.1:5469-19188 GCA_016209155.1 Candidatus Desantisiibacteriota bacterium
TCTCATTTTAAAGTTAAGTTCAGTTTGACTTTCAGTATCTCTTTTTCTTAAAAGAATATCTCCGTTAAAATTTAAATTCGCAAATTTCGCAACATATTCTCCCAAAAGTTCTGATTGATTATAACCGCGTTCGCGTTTTTTTCTATAATACAATGGGACAGGAACAACATAATCAATAGTGTTTAAATCCAATCTGCCGGAATTTTTTTCCAGCATTTGCAGCATATACATTGCCATATCACGGGCAAGAAAATATTTACCGCTGTATTTAAAGGAAAGTATTAATTTGTTTATCACTTCATTATTATATTCCGCCGCAGAATAAAGGAAGCGATAAAATGGCTGTATTTTTTTACAATCACTGCATATTCTTTGGTATTCTGTTTCCAAAATAAATGGTTTACAGCAAATTTCACAATAAGGCGGTGCAATTTCTTCTATTTGGCTATAACAAATACTGCAAAGATTCTGCCCAAAGTAATCTTTTCCAATCAAAGTCTTGCAATTAATACATACGCGCGGAAATACAAAATCAAGTAAATTTTTTAAAAATTTTTTACCTGCCCGTCTGCCCCTTAACGGGAAAGCAGTGTATTTTGAAGTAAGGTCTGAATTTATTGAAATTTTTTTTGTTTCTTGTATATGCATATATTAAATATATATTTATTATTAATATTTATATTTTTCATTTTTTAATATATTAAAAAAGTACCAAATTGTCAAGAAAAAGCATTCTATCTGTGAAATGTCTAAGAAGGTATCTTAGCGGAAATATATTTTTGCTTGACAGGTAATTTTAATATGATATATAATTTCTATCTTAATCTTAATAATTTTAATGTTTAACTATTAATTTTAATATTAAAAGATTTGAATGAAGGAGGTGTGAAAAAGGATGAAACAAAAACTTATATTTGTTCTGATGGGAGTTATGTTACTGGTAATTTTAGCCGGATGTTCTACCAAAACTGAAGAAAATAAGGCTGCTGCACCTATTCCTTCTAAAGAAGCTCCACAGGAATTTACAGATGTGCCTAATGCAGGGGATGACTGGGAATCATTGAAAATTCAAGTTGTGGAAATTTCAAGCAAAAAAATCACTGATTATACAGTTAAAATAAACGGGGATTATGTTAATATTGCAAAAACAAATTTAAAAATTAAAATTGAACAGTTTATTCCCGATTTTTATATGAGCGGACAGAAGAGGATTGGTTCAAAATCAAAAGAGCTTAATAATCCTGCGGCGCTGATAGTTGTGGCTGAAGAAGGTAAAGTAGAACCTTTCAGAGGATGGATTTTCTCAAAATATCCGGATATTCATAAAGGACCAAGTGATAAATACTCCTTCCGATTAGTTGATTTAAATAAAAAAAAAAATTAAAAAAAAGGAAAGAAGAAGTGTATATCTTTTTCTTTCCTTTTTTTATTCAAAAATGCCCAAAGTTTTGTATTGTTATACCTAAAAACTTTCCACCTTCAGTATATAATTATTTATTCCGAATATATTCCTGATCAGAATGACATCCAACATGGCACTTACCGCCATCGGAAGTTTTATAGAAGTCTATTGTGTAGTCATATTCCCCGAATTTACGGCGTCTTCGGATGAGCTTATTTTGATCAGAGCCATGAGGATCATGACATGCCAGACAATTTTTCCCGGAAAGAGTTTTTTTGTTGACATGCGCAAAATGCAGGTTTCTTTTTCCGCTTCTGAAACCTGTAGCATTGGTGGTTACCTGTTCAGTGGCAAGACGATAATCGTGGCAGATAAAACAGAATTCGAATGCTTTTAAAGTGAATACATTCAGATGTTTGTCCGAAAGATTTCCGCGTAAAAAGTATCTATATTCATCTGAACCGTGAGGATCGTGACAGTTAGAGCAATGCCCTTCATTTAGTACAGGGTGCCATTTTGGATTTTGTTTAAAAAAATCTTTGAATTTTATATGACAGCTCATGCAAAGTTCTTTAGTCTCTTTTCTAAGCTGATATTGATAATCTGTTCCATGAGGACTATGACATGCAGTACAGCGCCCTTCCTCCACCGGAGGATGAGCGAATTTTTTTCCATTTTTTTTACTATGGCAGGCATAACATAATTTTGCATCTTCCGGATCGGTACGTAAATTATATTTATAAGGAGCACGATGAGCATTATGGCATCCGCAGTCACCTTTTTTTATGGGGAGGTGCATCCAATTCCCCTCAAAAATTTCAGAATGACATATTTTACATAAAACCTGCTTGGGACGTTTTAATATGGCATTAGCTTCAGGATCAGCTGTATGCGCACTGTGACAATCCAGACATACCTGTTTTTTTACAGGAGTATGCATAACATTCCCTTTTTCAAGTTCATTTCCATCTTCCAGCGCATATATGCTTATAAACCCGCCCAAAAAACAAAGGATGAGTAAAGAGGCAAAATACCGGGCAAATTTTAACATAAACAAACTTCTCCTTTAAAAATAAGGAAATAAACTTAAAAGATTTGAAAAATTATATCATGAAATTTTAATCGTATGCAACAAAAAAGATTTTGATTATTAATTTCTAACTTGAATATAAATGCCGTTTTATGTATTATAATAATAAATATAATATAAGGAGGATATCTCATATGGTAAATAAATATGAAGGAAATTTGAAAGCGGAAGGGAAAAAATTTGGTATTGTAATTTCCAGATTTAACGATTTTTTAACATCCAATCTACTTGAAGGAGCGCTTGATGCACTGCGGCGTCACGGAGCAGAAGATAAAAAAATATCCGTTGCATGGGTCCCCGGAGCGTTTGAGATACCCTATGCGGCAAAAAAATTAATTAACACAAACAATTTCGACGCTATTATATGTCTTGGAGCAGTAATAAGAGGCGCCACTCCGCATTTTGAGCTGATTGCAAACGAACTATCTAAAGGGATAGCTAATCTTTCAATGGAAACAGGGGTACCTGTTATTTTCGGAATAATTACCGCTGATACACTCGAACAGGCGCTTGAACGGGCAGGCACTAAAGCAGGAAACAAGGGTTTTGACGCAGCAGTAAACGCAATCGAAATGGCAAATCTATTTTCAACAATTAAATAAAAGTATAAAATATGACCAATCGAAGAAAATCAAGAATTTTAACTATGCATATGCTTTATCAAATAGATACAGGGGAATTTGATCATTATAAAATATTAAATGATTTTAAAAAGGAATTGAAATATAAACAGGAAATTAAAGATTTTGCTGTAATTTTATTTACCGGGACAGTTGCTCATAAAGAAGAAATTGATGAGGTAATTAAAAATTTATCCAGCAACTGGCCTTTGTCACGTATGGCATACATTGACAGAAATATCCTTCGGCTGGCAATATATGAAATCATGTTTCTTCCTGAGATCCCAAAAAATGTAGCTATAAATGAAGCTATTGAAATCGTAAAAAAATACAGCACGGAAGAATCCGGCAAGTTTATAAACGGTATTCTGGATAAAGTTGAGAAAAAAATAATATAGGGTATGCTTAAATGACTATATCGGAAGAACGTAAAAATGAAATTATTGCTATTTTATTAATGGCTTTTTCTGTATTTACTTTCTTGAGTCTATTTTTTTCTCATTTTTCTTCTCAAAATAAAACAATAGGTATATTGGGAAATTTATATGCCGGTATATTACTTTATCTTTTTGGATTCGCCAGTTATTTTATTGTATTTATTACAGGAATTCTGGGATGGAATAAATTTTCCCGGAGGGATACAGAAAAAGGAATGGTAAGACTTCTTGGCGCACTCCTTTCACTTATCAGCCTTACAATATTCATAGAAAATTTTTTTCAAAAAAGTAATAAGCATTATGCAGGCGGAATAATAGGCCATTTTTTTCTGAATTCTGTATTGATTAAATTTTTTGGGATGGCAGGGGCTTACATAATAATATTTTCTATGCTGTTTATTTCTTTTATTCTAACCACAGAATTTTTATTTTTTCCGTTTTTCACAAAAATAAAAACATCTATGCTTAATGTAATTAATTTATCCTATCCGATTAAACAAAAGAAAAAAAAATATACTTATAAAGATAAAGAAAATACTGCGGAGGAAAAAATTGAAAAAAATGATAATACTATCGGCTCAGAATCCTCAAACATTAAACCTGTAAGAGAAACGGCAAGAAAAATAGAAAAAGGCAAATACCAGCTGCCTCCTCTATCTCTGCTTAAGGACCCTGAAGAAAAATGGCAGGATATAAAAGAAAATCTTGAAGAAAACACTAAAATCCTGGAGGAAGCTCTTAAAAGCTTTGAAGTCGATTCACATGTGGTTAATGTGACAAGAGGACCGGTTATAACAAGATATGAGCTGGAACTTGCAACAGGTGTAAAAGTAAACAAAATCCTTAATCTGGCTGATGATCTATCCCTTGTCCTCAAAGCCACCCAGGTTAGAATTGCCGCTCCTGTTCCGGGAAAAGGAGTGGTTGGTATTGAAGTACCGAATAAACGAAAAAGCCATGTCTTTTTAAAAGAGCTTTTGGAAAAAGAAATTGACCTTGAACAAAAAGCCGGTCTTTTGATCGCTCTTGGAAAAAATATCGCGGGGGATCCGTATTTCGCAGATCTTGCCCGTATGCCTCATCTTCTTATTGCAGGGACAACCGGTTCAGGTAAAAGCGTCTGCGTTAATTCTCTGATAATTAATCTCTTAATTAAATATACTCCAGAAGAAGTTAAATTTATCATTGTTGATCCCAAGAGGGTGGAAATGATCGGGTATGACGGTATCCCGCATCTTTTAATACCTGTTATTACAGAGGTTAAAAAAGCATCGTTCGCATTAAAATGGGCAGCTAAGGAAATGGAAAACCGCTATGAAATGTTTGCCCGTTCAGGAAGCCGCAATATTGAAGAATTTAATGCCGCTCCGATTGAACGGAAAAAATATATCGAACAGAATGAAGAAAAAGTTTTACCTGCTTTTATATCTTACATTGTAATTATTATTGATGAACTTGCAGATTTAATGATGATAGCAAGAAAAGATGATGAGGATACCATAACCAGATTAGCTCAAATGGCACGTGCAGTCGGGATACATTTAATACTGGCAACACAGCGGCCGTCACGCATAGCATTTCAGGTATCTTCGCGCGTAGATTCACGTACTATTCTTGATGCTAACGGAGCAGAGAGACTGCTTGGCGAAGGGGACATGCTTTTTTATTCTGCTTCTACAGGGGCTTTTAAACCTATACGCATTCAGGGAGCTTATATTTCCAATTCGGAGATAGACAAAGTTGTGGAATTTGTAAAAAGTCAGGGGTCTCCGGTTTATATGGAGGATATTTTAAAAGCAAGTCTTGAAGAAGAAGAAAGCAGTAATGGTTCTTCCGCTTCGGATGATCCCCTTTTTGAGGATGCGGTAAAAATAATTCAGAATAGCGAAAATGCATCTGTTTCATTGTTGCAAAGAAAACTTAAAATAGGATATAATCGGGCAGCAAGATTAATGGATATTCTGGAGCAGGAAGGGATAGTCGGTGCTCAGGACGGAAGTAAACCGCGTACTATCCTGGTACGCAGAGACTGGTTTGAACCTGTAGAGAAAAATGAGGAAGATGAAATATAATAAAAAACATATAATATTTATTTTGATAATTTTGATGCGTATAAATATGGTTTTTGCCTTAACAAGCGAAGAAATAATTAAAAAAATAAAGGAAACACTAAAAAATGCAAATACTATGAATGCGGAGTTTAAACAAATTATCAATAACGTTTCTTTAAAAAATAAACAAATAATTTTTGGTACATTTAAACTTAAAAGACCCGACAAGCTTTTAATGACATATGAAAAGCCAAAGGAAATGCGTCAGAAACTTATAATTAATGGAAATAATTTCTGGCTGTATCTTGAAAACAATAATCAAATAATGAAAAAAAAAGTTATTGATTCTGAAAAAGAAGTAGAAAAGCAAATTTTCCCATGGATGGAAAATCTCAATGTTTACAATATACAAATATTGACAAAGGAAGAAAAATATATAAAATTGGTTGTCTCCCCTAAAGAGAAGGAAGAAGCACCTGAAAAATTTAAAAAATTCATGGTACATATAGACCCTTCCCGGTGGATTGTTGTTTATACTTATATGCTGGATTTAAGCGATAATGAAATAGAGTTCTATTTTGATAATATAAAATTTAATAAAAATATTTCTGACAATGAGTTTGAATTCATTTCTCCTCCGGGAGCAGAAATTTTGGAAGGCGAATAAAACCGATAATTTGAGATTTGAAATTTGAGATTATATGGTATAGGAGAAAAAAATGGAAACAGTAGGTGAATTTTTAAGACGGGTACGAGAACAAAAAGGTGTTCCACTGGAGCATATAGTTAAAGTTACCAAAATCAGAGAAACATATCTTAAAGCTATAGAAGAAAATAATAAATCCACTCTACCCGGGGAATCTTATTATAAAGCTTTTTTAAGAAGTTATGCTACCTGTCTTGGAATAGACTATGAAGAGTTAAAAAAACAATTTTTTCCGGAAACAGTTACAGATAAAAAAGCCGTACGCAAGACGGAAACTTTAACATATGGGAAAGAAAATCTAAGCAAAAAAAATATTAAAATTTTTAAAATACAGACTATTTACGATAAAATATGGGGAGATAAAGCAGTACGGATAGGAATTATAATTCTACTGTTCATTGGCGGCTTATATATTATGTCCTCAAAAAGAGTTAAGGAAAATGATGAAAAAGATGAAAATATTTTAAAAGAAGAAGTAAAAAAGGAATCCGGGAAAGAATTGAGCAGTATGAATCCGGCAAAACAGGATACAACTGTTCAAATTCAAAATATACCGTTGAATTCCATAAAACAAGCTCCCGCTCAGGAAAAGGAAAAGACATTTACACTTACAGCAATCGGAATTGATACCACATGGTTGAGAATAAAGATTGATGGCAAGGATACTTATGAACTTTTTATCAAACCTGAAGAAAAAAAAATTTGGAATGCAGTGCAAAAATTTGAGCTAAAACTCGGCGATGCAGGCGGTGTAAAAATAAAAATAAATAACAAAGACGTCCCCCCTCTTGGTAAACGCGGACAAGTCATCGATAATATTGTTTTTTTACGCGATAAAGAAAAAAATAAACCTTAAAAGTTAAAAATGAAAAACACAGTACAGCCAGCATATTATTCTGACACCATTGCAGCTATTTCTACCCCGCCGGGTGAAGGGGGGATAGGGATAGTACGGCTCAGTGGACCTGACACACTTAAAATTACACAAAAAATATTTCTACCCTTTAAAAATAATTTTATAAATCCGCGTTCACATTCACTTATTTACGGGAATATTATCAGTCCGGAGTCAAAAGAAATAATTGATGAGGTTCTCTTAAGTACCATGCGCGCTCCTTATTCATATACAAGAGAAGATGTAGTAGAAATAAATTGTCATGGCGGGCTTTTGCCTTTAACAAAAATTCTTCAGCTCGTTTTAGAGCACGGGGCACGGCTTGCGGAACCCGGTGAATTTACTAAAAGAGCTTTTTTAAATGGGCGCATTGATCTTGCGCAGGCAGAAGCGGTTATTGATATAATACGCTCTAAAACTGAAGAAAGTATGCGTCATGCTGCTTTTCAGCTTCAGGGGAAAACTTCAGGAGAAATCACACTTCTACGAAATCTTTTAATCGATCTTCGTTCACATTTAGAGTTAAGCATTGATTTTATTGAAGATGATCTTGAAATAATATCCAAAAATAAACTACTGGAGCTTCTTTATCAAGCTCTGGAAAAAATAGATAAACTGCTTTCAAGCGCTAAAATAGGCAGAATACTAAGAGAAGGGATAAAAATTGCTATTATTGGAAGACCCAATGTTGGCAAATCCAGCCTCCTGAATAGACTTTTAAATGAAGAAAGAGCTATTGTTACACATATTCCCGGTACTACACGCGATATAATTGAAGAAACGATAAATATTAATGGTATTCCCGCCGCTATAATAGATACAGCAGGCATCAGAAAAACAACGGATGAGGTTGAAAAATTAGGTATAGAACGCACTCGCATGTCCATACATCAGGCAGATATTGTTTTGCTCACTCTGGATGTAAGCGAAAAATTGCATGAAGAAGACATAGAAATAATAAAAGAAATAAAAAATAAAAAAACAATTTATGTGTTAAATAAAATCGATAAGATATTTAACTCTGAATCAAAATCCGTACAAAATTTTTTGGATTTAATTTATGAAGAAACTTTTTCCCGGGAAATTCCGCATATTCAAATTTCAAGCTTGACCGGTGAAGGTATAGAAAATCTTAAAAAATTAATTTACAATTTAATTATTAACAAAAGGATTGATAATAAAAATGACGTCTTTATTAATAATATACGCCATGAAGAAGCTTTAAAAAAAGCAGGTTATTCCTTACTTAGAGCGATTGAAGGAGTCAAATCAAAGTTGTCACCTGAATTCATAGCTTCAGATGTAAAAGAAGCATCTGAGAATCTCGGAATAATTACAGGTAAAACCTTTACAGAGGATATACTGGATAATATATTTAAAAATTTCTGTATAGGGAAATAATTTATCACTGCAGAGATTTTGCGATTTTGTCTATACGATCAACCGCATCATCAAGAAATTTATTGTCAGGATAACTTTCTATAAGTTTTTTATATTCATTCAATGCACCGGCTACATCTTTCAATTCTTCATAACATCTGCCAATTTTATATTGGGCATTACCTGAAAATTTCCCTTCACTGTCATACATAACTACTCTCTTATATTCTTTTATAGCCTGATGATAATCCTTTTTATCGTAATAAAATTCGCCAATCAGATATTGTGCTTCACCTGCAAATGCATGTGTCGGGTATTTTTCAACTACAATTTTAAATTTTTCAACTGCTTTATCCCGCTCATTAATTCTTTCATATACTAATCCCAATTCAGATAGAGCCGCAACTGTTATTGCCATATCAGGATGCTTACTCACAGCTTCATACGCCTCTTTTGCTTTTTTATATTTGATCAGCGAATCCTGAGCAAAATCACTTTGCGGATATTTATCTCTAACTTCACCAAAAGCTTTCATTGCGTCCTGATATTTTTCCTGATACAGCAGAATATTTGCCAGAAGGTACTGGACTTTTGGCACCTGATCGGAAGACGGATAATTCTTTAAAAAAAGCTGGTAATTTTTATCTGCCTCATCGTATTTGTTAAGTTTTGTATAAGTCTGTCCCAGTCCAACAAGGGATTTATCCACAAAACCACTGTTCGAATATTCATTTAATACTTTAGGATATGCTTCAAGAGCACGATCAAAATCTCCTATTATACGGTAGCATTCTCCGGCCTGATAAAGTGATTCGGCGACATATTCACTTTTAGGATATTTATTAACCAGCCCTTGAAACCAGACAGCCGCGCGCTTATAGTCTTCTTTCCCAAAATAACTCCACCCAAGCCAGTATTGAGCATCATCACCAAATTCACTGTCTGAATACTGTTCTGCAACCGTGGCATACGCTTCAGCGGCTTTTTCCAGATTTCCAAGAGCATAATATGCATCCCCGACAGTAAATTGGGCTTCAGCAGCCATAGGACTCTGCGGATATTTTTCCATCATTTTATTAAAGCTTGCAATTGACTTTTCATAATTTTTCTGTTCCATAAATGCCCATCCCATACCATAATAAGCTTTTTCTGCCAGTTCATTATCCGGATATTTTTCAATGAAAACTTCATATTCCCTGCGGGCATTTTCGAAATCTTTCTGAGTATAATATATTTCTGCCAGCATGTATTGCGCTTTAATGGAATATTCATCTCTGACGACCACATTCTTAATTATATTATGGTAACTGGTAACAGCAGAATCATACTTTTTTGCATCAAAATAATTCTGAGCTATAAAAAACTGCGCAGAATTTGCAACTTTACTTTTTGGATAACGCTCCACAAGCTCCTTATAAGTATTAATAGATTCGGAATTTCTCCCCTGATCCATATAAATTTTTGCAATTCTGTCCATTGCATCGGCAGCAACCATATTCTGGGGATATTTATCTAAAATCATTTTATATATTAAATAGGCCTCGTTAGGCTGCTGCAGCTTATAATATGATTCTCCGGCAACAAAAATACTCGATGCTTTAAAATCAATATCAGAAGAATATATTTCTACAACTTTAAGATATTCATCAACTGCTTTAGGAAACCATTTTAAATACAGCTCTTTTTCTTTTTCAGATTTATAGTTTGTTGTTTTGGAAATAATAGCAGAAAAAGAATCCATTGCTTCTATATAATCTTTCTGTTCAACTGCGATAGTACCGAGTTTGAAGGTTACCTCAGGAATTAATTCACTATTTACAAATTCATTAATAATTCTTTTTAAAATACTCCTGGTCTTCTGGAAATTTTTCTTTTTATAATAAATAAGCGCTATTTGGTAATTAGTATCGTCAAGTAAATTATTTTTTGATTCACCGTAATTTGCTAAAATTTTATCAAAATTAAATAAAGCCACATCATAATCACCTTTATCAAAATAAATTTTTCCAAGCCAGAATTGAGCATGTATCGCATATTCACCGGTTGGATATGTCTGAATGACTTTATTGAAAGACTCTCTTGCTTCCTCAAAATTATTATTAGAATAATAAGCAATTCCCAGATTAAGAGTAGCTTCATCTAATCGATCCCAGCTCGTATATTCATTTATTAAATTTTTATAAGTACGGATAGCTTCTCTGAATTTATTATCATGGAAATAAGTATCCGCCATTTTAAAATCTCCTTGCGGAGCATATTTACTGCTTGGAAATTTAACCGAAATTTTATAATATGAATCAGCTGCTTTTTCATATTCTTTATTTAAAAAATAAATATCACCAATATGCAGTTGTGCTTCAATCCCCTCATCGGCAAGCGGGAAATTCTGCGTTAAATATATAAATCCCTCCATGGCCGACACATAATCTTTTTTTTGAAGATGTATATTCGCAAGGGATGAATATGTTTTCCGTGCTATTTCTACATACTGAGAATAATTATTTAGAATATCTTTGTAAATAGAGATTGCCTTTTCCAACTCATTTTTATATTTATAGCAATCTGCCTGATAAAGTAAAACGTAGGGAATATTTTTATCTTTTGGAAAATCTTCAATAAATTTATTTATTTCCTGTAAAGCCAGATCATATTTTTTATCCTCAAAAAATTCTTTTATTGTTTTATATATTTGATCGGAAGTAATATCTGCAAAAATAATTTGAGGGATTAAAATAATTAAAATTAAAAAATATTTTATTAACCTTTTTATTTTCATTTAACTTCTTTCCTGATTTTCGCGCTTCTACCTGATCTGGCTGAACTCGATTTCAATATCATAGATCCTTGGTTTTTCTTCCTCACCCGGTTTCAATTCAAGAGGGGCATAAACAGCCTGCCTCGCATTTTCCATTGCCAGAGTATCCAGTTCAACAAAACCGGAAGATTTTATAAGGTCAACTTTATCTACAGATCCATCGGGCAATACAAATACCCTGACAGTACTTTTTATAATACGCTCCGATTTTATCTTTCCATATACACACCGTCCGGCTAAATCTTCACCTTCCCATCCGGAACCGGAACCAATCCCTCCGCCGATCCCCCCGCCGCTTCTTTATCCCATACTTATAACCTTTTTTCAATGTAATAACAGGTTGTGTGCGGCTGGTTTTGCTTCGTGTGATATCTTTTGCTTTTGCCTGCGGTGCTGCTTCCGGTTCAGGTTTTGCCGCCAGATCTTCTTCTCCTTTTTCTGGTAGAATTTTCTGCAAATCTTCAAGGGTCATATCTTTAAGTTTTTCTGAATTATCAGATTTTATCTGATCTATAAGACGGTCATCTATCATCATTTTACCTCCGCCGCCTCCGCCGCCCGGATTTGTATTCCCCATACGTGTTAAAGCCTGAGATATGGGTTTTGGAGTTTCAATTTTCGGGGGTTCAGCAGGCGGGGGTAAAATTTTCGCAATGATAAGATCTTCTTTCTTATCTTTTTCTTTTCCTGTATGGGTTTTAATTTCTGTCATATTTAAAGCTATTAGTAAATTAAGGTGTAAAAAAGTGGCTAAAAGATAGTAAAAAAAAGTTAAAGGCTTATTCCCTCTGGATTTACCGGCCTCCGAATAAACGCCGAGGGCATTTGTAGTAACTGTTGTATCAAAAGTTGTAGTAGGCACAACACATTTACCTCATATTAAATTTGCTATAAACCATAACAAAATCTATCAGTTATTCAATATTACTAGTATTTGCATCAAGCAAAGCGGCAAAACCTATATTAGTTAAACCGGATTTTTTACATAAACCCATAACTTTTATCACTGTCCCGTGACTGACGCGTTTATCCGCTTTTATAATTATAACTTCATCGGGATTAGAATTTGCAATTTTTTGCAGTTCACTGTCAAGTTCCGGATAACTTTTAATTAATCCGTTAAAAACAACTCTATTATCTACTGTAATGTCAATAACATTTTTTTTCTCGCTCTGTTTGGCTGTAACAACTGCTTTTGGAAGCTGAATTTCAAGTTTATCATCCATTCTTGCCATATCAAATGTTCCTGTTAACATAAAAAAGGATAAAAGCAGAAAGACCATGTCTGTCATTGAAGTAAGCTCCATATCCACGTCTTCCATACTTCCGCTTCGATTTTTAAACTGCACCTTGCTCTCCCCTTGCGCTCAGCTCAGCGACAATATCCAATGATATTTCCTGAAGCTGTAGTATTATAGTGTCAACTCTGCCTTTAAAAATCTGATAAATAAACATTAATGGGACAGCCACTAAAAGACCATAAGCAGTAGTAATTAAGGCTTCGGCAATACCGGCAGAAATCAAGTCCGGACGGGAAGAACCCATAGTGGCAATGGTCTGAAAAGAAGCTATCATTCCTGTAACAGTTCCCAAAAAACCAAGCATAGGCGCCATAGTAATAGCGGATCTAAGTATACCAAAATTAGTTGAAAGATAAGCTATTTCCAATGATCCGGCAGATTCAAGCGCGCGCTCAACTTCGCTTACCCCTTGATTATGTTTTAATAATCCTGCTTTTAGTATTCTGGCTATTGGAAAATTCTTTCCTTCACATAGCGCAATTGCTTTTGTAATATTTCCGGCAGGTATTTCCGCTCTGATTGCTTCAACAAAATCAGGAGGGATCATTTTTTTCACCCTTAGTTTAAATCCGCGTTCAAAACAAACTCCAAATCCTACTATAGAACTAAATAAAATACCCCACATCATTGATCCGCCTTTATCAAAATATTCAAACATTAAAGTTGTATACCCTTTTTCTTCGGCAGCAGGAACATCCTTTGCTGCCTCTGCCCCTGCCTGCTTAGGTGCTTCTGCGTATAATTAGCCATACCGGTAAAAACATAAGGAAAGAGTAAAAATTAATACTCCTAAAAAAATCACAAAATTATTATTAATTTTGTTTAATTTCATAAAACTAAATCCCCCTTTCTTAAGCTCCATTTTGATGTTTTTATAATGTAAAATGATTGTATCCCCTGTTAAAAAAAAATGCAGAGATTTTCAATGTAATTTATAAATTTAACCAATACTCTAAATTATACGACTTTTTTAAAATAAAGTCAAAAAAATCAATTTCAATAAACCGAATTACCATAAATAT
>JACQWU010000281.1 GCA_016209155.1 Candidatus Desantisiibacteriota bacterium
TATACCGGCATTAAAAGAGATGGACAGTAAAACTTCAACCGAGGACATCAAGGTTAAAAAAGCTATTTTAGATACGATGAAATATTTCGATAGCAGCTTACTAAAACCTGAAAATTGGTAGCTGTAAGTTATCAGGCATTTGGTATAAGCATTCAGGGTGGTAGGAGCGGTCTCCTGACCGCGATCTTTTAATATTTATATATCGCAGTCAGGAGACCGCTCCTACCATTTATTAAATCTGGTGGGGGGATATAGAATTACAAATACGGGGATGCACCCGTTTGCTTTTCATTAATAAAATAAAAAATTCTTTATTTCCATCCATCCCTGTAATAGGGGATTCAATCAAACCTCCTGGAGTAAGCCCTGAAGATATGGAAAATTGTTTGATATTTTCTATTACTTCCAGATGAGTTGCAGAATCGGATATTATTCCTCCTTTGCCGACCTTATTTTTTCCTGCTTCAAATTGAGGTTTAATTAAAGCAATAATTTGTCCGTTCCCGGAAAGAAGGTTTTTTGCCGGAATAAGTATTTTTGTAAGAGAAATAAAAGATACATCAATAACTATAATATTAAATAATACAGGGAAATCTTCAGGCTTGAGATATCGTGCATTTATTTTTTCTTTGATAATAACTTTAGGATTATTTTGTAATTCCCATGCGATTTGTCCATACCCAACATCAATTGCATATATTTTGCCTGCATTATGTTTTAAAAGACAATCTGTAAAACCGCCGGTAGAAGCACCTATATCAAGAATTATTTTGTCAGTTGCATCTATTTTAAATTCCCGTAAAGCTTTTTCTAATTTTATTCCACCACGACTTACATATGGAAGAGTTTTATGTTTGATTTCAATTTTCGAAGAAATTGAAATTAAAGTACCGGGTTTGTCAAGACATCTTTCATCAACAAAAATAGTTCCTGCCATAATCTCTCGCTGGGCTTTTTCGCGGGAAATAAAAAATCCTTTTTCAACAAGTATTTTATCAAGACGTTCACGGGAAGGTTTCTTATTACTCAAGGGAAAAACCTTTATATAGATTATTATAATTTTCGTAATTATCTTTTAATTCAACAAGGCTATCAGCCCGAAATTTATCCAGAAAAAAATCAGTTATTTCAATTGCTGTAACAGCTTCTCCGACAATAGATGCTGCTGGAACCGCACAAATATCAGAACGCTCAATTGAAGCTTTAAAAGGTTTTTTTGAATTTATATCAACGGATCTTAATGGTTTATAAAGAGTTGGGATTGGTTTCATTACTGCTCTTATAACGATAATTTCACCATTCGACATACCGCCTTCAATCCCGCCGGCATTATTAGTTTTTCTATAAAAACCAAATTTTAATGAATCTTTTTTTTTGGAGTTAAAGAATATTTCATCATGAACTTTTGAGCCGGGGAGAGATGCCATTTTAAATCCCAATCCGAATTCTATACCTTTTATAGCCTGTATACTCATTAAAGCCGATGCAATTGCTGCATCCAGTTTACGTTTATAATGGACATGACTTCCCAATCCAACAGGGATATTTTGAACTAATATTTCAAATATACCTCCAATACTATCACCTTCAGATTTAGCTTTGTCAATTATTTTTTTCATTTTTTTTTCAGCATTTTTATCAGCACAACGTAATTCAGACATTGTGATTTTTTTTGAAATTATTTCAAATTTGAAATCTGCAGCAGATGCCTGTATTCCGCCGATATTAACGACATGACTTAAAATATTTATGTTGAATTCTTTTAAAAGACATTTACATAAAGCACCCGCGGCAACTCTTACGGCTGTTTCACGTGCACTTGCACGTTCTAAAATATTCCGGATATCATTTTCATGGTATTTAAATATACCCGGTAAATCAGCATGTCCGGGACGCGGGCGTGTTATCCGGAGGGAGGGATCTATCATTAATTCATTTTCATCAACACTCATGATTTTTTGCCAATTTTCCCAGTCTTTATTTTTAATAACCATAGATATAGGACTGCCGATAGTTCTTCCAAATCGCACTCCGGAAGTGATTTCAACTGTATCATTTTCTATATTCATTCTGCTTACCATGCGATTCACCTGCTGTTAAATAAGTGATTTTGGACATAATATCCTTTTATTGCCCGATATAAGGGGTGACAAATATTATTAATTCTCTTTTTCCTGAATACTGTTCAACTGTTTTATCGGAAAATAAACTGCCAAATAAAGGTATACGTTTATAAATAGGAACCCCTGAATTTGTTTTATTTTCTTCACGACGCAATAAACCTCCGATAACAACAGATTGGCCGTTTTTAACCATAATATTTGTTTCGATTTCACTTGTAGCGATCTCAACATTCATTCCTTCAATTAAAGATTTTTTAACTGCGCTTACTTCAGGATGAATTTTCATCATTATATTCTCATTGGATATTATACTTGGTTTGACTTTTAATTTGACTCCCACAGGTACAAGTTTAATGTTTTGATTATTAAGTTCAACAGGTACCTGATTTTCAAGCGATATTCGTGTGTCTTCATTGTCTAATGTTGGAATTCTAAGATTAGATAGCACATTTAAATCTTTATCCTTAGCCTGTTTTAATATTATTTCTTTAAACTCTTTTGAACTGGATAAAGTCCCGATTGCTAACATCCCCGATTCCTGTGATTGAATATCTGAATAGATATTGTTTGAATTTCCAACAATCCAGTTAATTCCAAGCTGATTTATTTTTAAAATACTGATATCTACCAAAAGAGCTTCAATTATAATCTGTGTGTTTTTTTTATTTGAATTATTATTTATCTCTGTTTTAATAGTTTCTTTTTTCGCGACATATATAATATTACCTTTTTTGCGATATGCAAATCCATTTATTTCCAGAATATTCGAAAGTGCAGTTTCCCATGGGACTTTATCAATTCGTATCGTTATACTTCCTTTAATTTCAGAACTGGTAATTATATTCACATTTGTTGTTGTTGAAAGCATACGAAGTGCATTCCCAATTTCAATATTTTTGAAATCCAAAGATATAAGTTTTTCATCATTTTTACTTATTTCTGCTTTAGAATTTTTTTCATTTTTCTGGACAGATTCTTTTTTGGGTATTATTGATATTGGAGGAATAGTTTGTTTTAAAGGAGGACTCGTTTTTGTTTTAGAAATCGTAGTTTCTAAAGGTTTAGATATAATAGTATTTTTATTATTTGGAATTTTATCTGATTTAGATTGTTGATTATCTAATTTTGGTTTTACATCAGCTTTTGTTTCTACTTTTTTTTGCTGTACTTCAGCAGGTTTAATATCTGCTTTTTTTACGATTTTTGGGGAAACAGGAATAGGTACTGTTTCAGAAGGGGGCAAAGCTGATTCGTTATCAATTGTAAGAATTAATTCAAAATTTTTTTTATCAATAAAATATGGACGATTTTCTTTAAGTTCGACAACTATCCGGACAATTTTAAATGGATCTTTTTGATATAATCCACTGCGTATTCGGTTAACAGTAAATCCATTTAGTTCAATTGTTTTATCTTTAATTTTAAGCTCAGCATATGGAATATCCAAAATAAGATAATGTTTAGAAGGCAGTTCAAGCATCTTATAATCAACAGATTGAGATGAGGAAATAGTTATTATTGATTGTCCTTCTTTTTCTTGTACTTTTATGTCTGTAATTTCAGTTGTTTTGATTTCATTTTTTTCTTCAACAGGTTCTTTTTTCTTAAGAACATCAGGTTTTTTAATATCAGGATCGGGTTTAATTTCTACAGGTTTATCTTCTTTTTTAGATATTAATAAAGGTTTCTCTTCTTTTACAGGTTTTTCTACCGTATTTTCTGCCGCAACAGATTTTTCTTTTTCTATTGGTTTTGCCTCCTCAACAGGTTTTTCTAATGCAGAGGTTGTTTGTAATTTCTTAAGTTGTTTTTTAGGGATTGATAAATTGGCGCTATTTTCAAATTGCAAAGAGATAATATTATCTTCTTCTATAACAAAATATGGAGAAAATTCAGAAACGCTGATAATTAATTCTGCATTTATGGAGTTATCTTTTTTAAATTCTTTGAAAGATATATTTTTTATGGTACCATAATCTAATTTAACATTTTTTTCCAAATCTCCGAGGAATGTATTTTTAAAATGAATTATAATTCTGTTAGGGGATGGGAATCGGTCTATTTTATAATCAAATTTTGTTTTTGACAAAGAAATAATTACTTTAGTTATTTCTCCGGTAGATTCAATTTCAACGTTTTCAATTTTACCGGGGATATCAGCAATTAATGATTTAAAGTTATAAAAAGTTAAAAAAATGGTTAATATTATTAATACTCTGAAAATTTTCATTATTATATCCTTTTAATTATTTTCGTTAATTTTTATGCATTTTGTAGTTACTATTCCAGCATCATTTTTTTCCAAAATAATATTGTCGATATTAATTTTTTTAATAATTACTTTTCCTGAATTATCAATAGACATTCCTTCTTTGTATATACGGTCATTATTTTTAAACATAACAACAGGATTTTCAAAATCCCATGTAATGCCTTGTATAATAATATCGGGATTTTTTTCAATAACTTTTATGTTTTTTTCTTCATCTACTTTTTGCTTTTCATTTTCCTGTGGAATAGTTTTAATTGGTTCTTCTTTTTTAGCTTCAATTTTTTGGAAAGCAGGTATCGGTAAGGGTTTAAACGGATCTCGGCGGCTGGTAGTATTATAATTGAAACTTTTTAAATGATTTTTAAGTATTGCACTGGTATTGTTCATGGTTTTATCATTTTTTTTAGTGTCATTTTTGATAATATCAGTTTCTTTACTTTCCGGTTTTTCAGAAAAAGAATTATTACATGCTGTTAATCCTGCTATTGAAATTATAAAGATATATATAATCTTTTTATATGTCATAATTAAAACCTTATTCTAAATTTGATATGTATATAACCGTATTTAAATGGGCATTTATTGTTCTGTCAGGATAATTATTGTCAGCTAAGGAATCAATGTTTATATTTGATATATTTATTCTCCATGGCAGACGGCTTATAGAAAAAATAAAATCACCTAAATTATGATAACTACCTTGAATATCAATTTGGAGAGGCGCTTCCGCATATGAATCTCTGATTTTTATCTCAGAGTGATTAATGAAAATTTCAACATTTTTTTCTTTACCTAATGTGGTTATATTATTTAATATGTTAGGTATTTCACTGCGTGACGGTAATTTCTGCGGGAAGAGTAAAATATCCTGTTTTAATTTTTTAAGTTGTTTTCTTAATAAATCAATTTGCACTATATTCTTTTCTCCGATTGTAAGTTTGGTGTATTTGATTGAATATTCTTTATTTAACTCAAAGTATTTTTTCTCTACCGGATTAACTATAAAAAAATACAGAGTAAATAAAATTATTAAAAATAA
>JACQWU010000030.1:0-3251 GCA_016209155.1 Candidatus Desantisiibacteriota bacterium
TGTGTGTGTGTGTGTGTGTGAACAGAACTACCTGCTTTCTTAAATGACATACGATAATCTTATTTCAATAGAAAATCTTTTTCAAGCATGGAATGAGTTTGTCAAAGGAAAAAGAAAGAAAAAAGATGTCCAAGAATTTCATTTAAATCTAGAAGACAATCTGTTTGAACTTCACCGAAAGTTAAAAAGCAAAACATATAAACACGGAGATTATAAAGATTTCTATATAAATGATCCTAAAAGTAGACATATTCACAAAGCAAAAGTTACAGATCGGATAGTTCATCACCTTTTATATAAATACCTGTATAGTGTTTTTGATAAAACGTTTATTTATGATTCATATTCTTGCAGATTGAACAAAGGAACACATAGAGGAGTAAAGAGACTTGAGAACTTTGCAAGGAAGGTTTCTAAAAATTACACCGGAGAATGCTGGGCTTTAAAAACACCTCTTTTATCCGCAGGCGGGACCCTTGGAGGATGTATTGAAGATTTAGTAAGCGGTGTAAGATCCATAGAGAGTTTAAATCATATTTATAACGATGGTAATGTTTATAAAGCAATACAGGAAGAAGGATATAAAAGATATGACGAAGAATATTCCACAGAAGCTGTTGGAGAAAGGTGCTATAAAGTATTTCAGGGAATAATAGATAATAATTTAAAGGATGTCTGGGAGAGCTTGCGATTTAAAGGTTATGAAAATGAAATTGCCTGTGCGGCGAACATGTCTAAAGAGGATTTTTACCGCCGCCGTGAATGCGATGTTGAATTTGCGGGTCAGTCCCCCAAAGCATTACTTGATGAATGGCAAAATAAACTTAATGCAAAAGTAGTACAGGAAAATGCTCTTATAATGGGTGATAAGATTTTAGATTTAGGATGCGGTTCCGGAGCTTTATCCGCTGTCATAGCAAAAAACGGTGCGCATGTTACGGGAGTGGATATTCAGGATAAAGCAAAAGATTATTTTAATAGAATAAAAGAATTGCTGCCAGATGATATTAAAGAAAGAATGAGCTTTTGTCAAACCTGTTTTCCAAAGCTTGATATTCCGGATTTTTCACATACAGGTGCATATTTATTGGATATATTGGAACATTTAATACAAGATGATGCATATAATCTTTTAAAAGAATTAAACAGAGTATTGGATATAAACGGTCATATTATTATCTGCGTACCTAACGGTGATGAATTTGACATTTATAACGGACTTAACGGTAATAAACCTATTCATATAACAAGTTATACCATGAAAAGTTTATCTGATTTGGTGGTAAAAGCCGGCTTCCGAATTAAAAATGCTTTTTATGACCGCCGGGCTGATGATGATAATAAATGGAATCATAATCGGATATATATTCTTGCGCAGAAAGATAACCGTATAGCGCAGCAATGTGGAAATCCGGGGACTGCCGTACCGGGCAGAAAATTAAAAATAGCCATACAACTTCCTGTAGTCAATACATTCGGCAGGGCTGTATGGGGTGATGAGGTAATGGCTGTTGGTATGGCACAGGCTTTAACAAGATTAAGTGAAGTTGAAAAAGTCGAGATACACGATCCTGTTACTATTCATGATAATTTTGATATAATAATAAATTATTACCTGCATCCTCAGACTCGTTTTGTTTCAGGACCTTTCAATATTTGGTGGTATCAGGCACCGATTTTCAGCCAGTATACACTTGAAAATATGCCGGCAATACTTTCATTATATGATGGTTTCATGTGCGCAAGCCCTGATCTTGCAAAATTTTTAAAAAAATTTAACAGGGAATCCATGATTTTTACAATGTCAAGTAATGAGGAATATTATCATCGTGTCCCTTCATCGGATAATTTTAAAGCCGATATTGTTTTTTGTGCTAATAATAATCGCAGTTTGGAAGATATAAAAAATTATTTAATTCCGCTTGTCCCTCTGGGATTAAAAATTTATGGCTCCGGCTGGGAAAAAGTTCCGGAATTAAAAGATGCCATAAAAGGTCCTATCCATCCGAAAGATGTACCGGCATTATATTCATCCGCCAAATTAATACTTTCTGTCCATACTAAATGGCATAGGGAAAATAATGTGCCGACCTCAAGATTATGGGAAGCATCAGCATGCAGGGCTCCTGTTATTTCAGATAAATTGCCATTAGCTTATGAGTTATTCGGTGATAGTTTAATATGGACTTCGGGCAGAGAAGATATAGTGGAAAAAGTAAAATACTATTTACAAAACGAAAAAGAACTTAAAGAAAAAGCGGAAAAAGCTTATAAAATTACAATAGAGCATGGATCCTTTGATAAACAGGTGCCGAAGATATTGGAGCTTTATCACAATAATTTTTCCTCAGCAAGAATAAATCCTGTTGTTGAAAAAAAGAAGGGAGTAACAAATCTGGATGTTGAACAGGTTTTGAATAAAAGGGGACAGCATTTAAATGAATTTATGCTTGTAAATTCATATGACATGAAAATTAATGATTGTTTTATTAATGAAGAAATAGATAAATGGATCGCGGATTATTATGCAGGGAATACCGAGTCTATTTTTAATTTATTAAAAAATAATCCGTTATATTTAAAATATATTATGAAAGAACGCAATATTAAGCTTATTTCAAGTTATGTGAAAATTGTTCAGGAAGAAGCGGAAATACTTAAGACAAAAGAATCCATAAATCCAGGTATCCTGAATATAACAAATGATGCAGGAGAAACATCTATTCTTCTATCTCCTTTTTTTAAAATATCAAATGTGTCAGTGCCCGGTATTATACAAAAATTTGTAGAGTTTAATATTAAAAAAATTTCCAATGATATTGAAATACTAAATGAATTTCCGGCTGGAAGAAAGTATAATATTATAAATGCTATAAATGTTTTTGAATTTCTGGAAAATCCATGGGAGGCTATTTTTAAAATTTATAATTTACTGGAGGACGGCGGGATTTTGATCACAAATGGATTGTGGTTTGATCCGCTGGAACAAATATCCAATGAGATTTCCTGTATATATCAGCATAATGATAATTTTATTATGGTTATGGATGTGCTTGGATTCTTTCTTGAAAAAAATTATTCAAGCGACAATTTTCAAATAGGTATTTTTAGCAAGGGACGCAGTAAGGGATATGCGAGTGCGCTTAAATTAATTAAAGAATTTTCTGAATCAGAAAATGGACATTGTGCCCGGGAAAAATACAGGACCAATTTTATTACTCAGGCAAAGCATTCTATTGAACAGAAAAAAA
>JACQWU010000030.1:3271-9039 GCA_016209155.1 Candidatus Desantisiibacteriota bacterium
ACAAAAAAGGCAGCGGATATATATAATTTATTAGGAGAATGTTATTATAATAAAGAATCTTATAAAAAATCAGAAGAATATTTTTTAAAAGCACTCTCAATTCAAAATACGAATACTCAAGTATTATGTAATCTGGGTGTGCTTAATTGGATGCAGGGAAAAAATAAAGAAGCTGTAAATTTTTTCCAGCAGGCATTAAAAATAAATCCTGACCATAAAGACAGTCTGGCTAATCTGGTTATAGTAAATTATAATGAAAAAAATATAGCATCCTGTATTAATTATGCGGAAAGGTTTTTAGAAAAATATCCAAATGATGAAGAAATATGTTTTTATCTGCAGAATTCATTAGCTCAAGTTCAAAATAATGAGCCCGGGATTACTAAAGCGCTATAAAATTACTCAAGCCGGCTGATTTTTTAGTTTGAAGATTATGAATTAGTACCTGTCAGCTTAAATAAAATTAATAAGGAGTATTATGTCCGAATCGACTATTGCTCTTTGTATGATTGTGAAAAATGAAGAAAAGAATATAGAAAACTGTTTGAAATCAGTTCAGGGGCTGGTAAATGAAATAATCATAGTGGATACAGGTTCAACCGATAAAACAGTTGAAATATGCCGCTGCTATACTGATAAAATATTTTTTACGGAATGGAAAAATGATTTTTCCGGGCCCCGTAATTTAAGTATATCTAAAGCTGCATCAGACTGGATTTTTCTTCTTGATGCAGATGAAGTTATTTCCCTGCGGGATCATGAGAAGATTAAAACTCTAACCGCCAGTAAAGTTGCATACGCATATCAATTAACTACCCGTAATTATACTGATTTATTCGGTATGGTAAACTGGCAGAAAAATGATTTCAGTTATCCTGAAGGTAATAATTATAAGGGATGGGTGGGATCAACCAAAATAAGGCTTTTTCGCAATCACATGGGTTTATTTTTTGAAGGTGAAGTACATGAAATGATTGAACCCAGGCTCCGAAAAATGGGACTGCCTATTGACAGCACTGATGTCCCGATACACCATTACGGAAGAAGCTTAACTCAGGATAGGAATATTGAGAAGAAACAGCTTTATCTTGAAATCGGTCTTGAAAAAGTTAAAAAAAATTCGAAAGATGTGCAGGCGAATTTTGAGATAGGGCTGGAATACCGCGAAATAAAAAATTTTGACGAAGCGGAAAAATATTTTCGTAAAGCAATAGAAATAGAACCCAGATTTTATCTGGCATATAATGAGCTGGCTATTATAGCCGGATTAAAAGGTAAAATTCTGGAGGCAATAACATTATTTAATAAAGGGATATCTCTTTATCCCGGTTGTGCGGATTTATATAATAATCTTGCAGTTACCTATGAGCTAATTAATAATTTACTTTTTGCAGAAAAGTGTTATAAAAAAGCTTTAGATGTTTCAGGCAGTTGTATTGTTGCGCAAAAAAATCTGGAAAATATTAGAGAGAAAATAAAGATCGGAAAATCTTCTGTTTCAGTTTGCATGATTGTAAAAAATGAAGAGAAAAATTTGGAGGAATTATTGAGCTTCATCCATCCTTTTTTTGAAGAGATAATTATTGTGGATACCGGTTCAAAAGATAATTCTGTGAAAATTGCGCAAAAATACGGGGCGAAAGTTTATAAATATAAATGGAATAATGATTTTGCCGGTGCCAGAAACGAATCTATTAAGAATGCCGCATCCGACTGGATTATATGGCTTGATGCCGATGACAGATTGGATGAAAATAATTTAAAAAAAATAAGAAGAGTTGTCCATGCGCCAAAAGACAGAGCTTTTTTCTGTGTACTTTCCAACACTAAAAAAGGCGAAGCGGAAACAACCTGTCAGCAGCTCCGTATTTTCCCCAACCTTTCGGGAGTGAAATTTGAACGGCCTATTCACGAACAGGTGATATTTTCTTTAAAGAAATTAAACCTGAATTTATTTTATACGGATATTGTTGTTCAGCATACAGGATATGAAGATGAGGCAGCTTTCAAGAAAAAGTTGAAAAGGAATATGGAAATAATCGAAAATGAACTGATTAAAAATCCTGAGGATTATCATCTAAAGTTTCAACTGGCATCTACGTGTACTGCTCTTATGGATTTATCCCGGGCTGAAAAATATTTAAAGGAAATTATTAAACTGGATTGCGGATTTGTTGGAAAGGATATATATCTTTTTTCGCTTATTTCTCTGGGCAGAATGGTGAAAGCAGACAGCAGATTTGATGAGGCATCCGGATATTATAAAAAAGCTGTTGAAATCGACCCTGCTTATGGTATAGCATATTTTTGTATGGGAGAATTGAATCTTGAAAGAGAAAGTTATGAAGAAGCTGCCGGGAATTTAGAGCAGGCAAAGTTTTATACTATTAAAATGTCCAATGTACCGCTGAAAAAGGATAGATTGGATTTTTTACTTTATTATTATCTCGGGAAAGTATACCAGAAACTTAATAATAATGATAAAACAAAGGAAAATTTAGATATAGCCTTTGAACTTGGACAAAAAAAGCCTGAGTATTTATATGATATCGGGCTCATGTATATTAAGGAAAAACATTTTAACAAAGCAGAGGAAATATTTCTTTCACTTAAAAAAAATAATTATAATTTGAAAGACACCTTTTTTCAGCTGGCTGTTATAAAATTTTATCAGGGAAATATTAAAGAAGCACAAAAAATGCTTGAGGATATTATAAAAGATAATCCTCTTATGCCTGAAGCTTATCAGAATCTTGGTGTTATTGAGGAAAATTCAGGCAATCCGAATAAAGCTATTCAATATTATGAACAGGCTTATAAACTCAATCCAATGAATTTTGAAACAATTGCAAATTTAGGGCATAGCTATCTGGAGACAGGTAAATATGATTTAGCTTATGAATATTTTCAAAAGGCAATTGGTTTAAATCCCGGGGAAATCGATATATATCTGGGACTTGCTTTAATTGCGGCTTCAGAAAAAGCGTATGATAAACTGCCGGATTTATTTGATAAGATTATATCCATTGATAAAAATATAAATAAATTGCAGATACTAAATTTCAAGTCAGAATTTTTAGATGATAAAATAGAATATCTCGGAGATATTTATCAGCATATGCATAATTCCCGTAAATCTCTGTTATGTTATCATATCGTTTCAACACTGCGTAATGATGAGAAATTCTATAAGGAAAAGTTAATAGATTTTTACATATCGAAAGACAGAGTGAATTCCGCAATACAGGAAATTGAAAAGGTCCTTCCATACTACCCTGATGACAACAGATTGCTGCTTAGGCTCGGTAAGTGCTACAGCTATCTAAAAATCCCTCAAGCCGCACGACTGTGCTACGAGCAAATATTAAAATCCAATCCGTCTGATAATGAAGCGCTATCGATGATAAATGCATTATAAAAAGTTAGTATGAATTATTTTAATCAACACGATTTAATATAATATTATCAATCTCAACCCCATACCCATCTCCATCATAAGGGATTAAAGTAATATTATGATTGCTGGCGGTAAAATCTACCGTTATAATTGAACTGGCTGATTCAAATATATTCCATCCATACCCCGAATCTCCAGTATCTTGTGCAATAAATTGTCCTAATTCATTTCCATCAACAAGTATCTTTACTGTTTCAAGCGGACCATAGTTATCATTGCTATATTTTATATCAAAGGAATAACGGGCTGGTACATCTAATTTAAAAGAAACATTACATGATTCATAAATTTTAAGTAAGACTGTTTTTTGCTCGGAAGCATTTGAACGTGACATAATTTGTCCATTGCTAATTCCATTTTCACTTTCTAAAAATATTTTATCCGGTGCTTTTAAAAACGGATCAAGATTTTCAGTCTTGATACGTTCCAGTGCTCTTTGAATATTGGGATTTTTTGCCATTAAATTCCAAATCAATCCAGTTCTTGAGTTTTCAAGATGCATGAGCATTGGCCCTTGATCAATTGCGAAAAGTGCTCGTTGAATCCATTTTCCATTTTCCTTGAATATTTTAGTTGAAATTCCTTTTTTATTTTCAATAAGATAAGCTTGATTTATTTCATCATTAAAAGCATCTGGGAGTCCAAATCTTGAATGCCAATGCCAGTTTTCCCATGATTTACGTAGAACTGATGATACCCGTGGATAGAAATCCTTACCAAAGGAGATCGAACTCACCATACTATAATAAGTTATTGTTCCATCTTCGGGGACAGTGTTTTCCCAGGCTATTGTTGGAGCCCCATATGCATAATATTTATCAAAAGGTCCTTCGGCTGCTGAAAGTCCCCATGCATCAGGTCCATAAGTAACAAATTTATTGGAATTGTTTTCAATATAATTTAGATTTTCATTAATTGCCTTTCGCGTGTTTTCATACCAATTTATAACTTCCTCATCAGGGCATGATGGTAAATTTAAATTATTTGTATCAATAAAAGCATGTAAAAATTGATAAGTAAATAAAGCACCCGGATAAGTTCTGATCAATCCATCTGAATCTTTTTTACGTTTCCAGGCGCAGAATACTCCTGCCGGAACCTTGAATGTTTCAGAACCAATTGCTAATAGTGATACAATTGAAGCTTCGTCAGTATAATAATCTAAAGTATAAGATCTATCCATTGTACCAGAATAATATCCTTCCTTTCCTGAAATTTCAAAAGGATGAGCAGGATTTTCATCTTTTTCAGGTTTCCATCCAAGATAAAATTGTTGAGATGATGATTCAAGCATGGATTGCCAATTAACACGATTATATATTGATTGCGCACGTTGCCGGATTTCAATCTCAGTTGAATCATTAGTGTCAAAGTAACTTTGAGCTGTAAGTATACCCATAAGTGCAAGACCTGTATCAATCGCAGATAATTCAACGGTATTTTGAGCTTCATTTTCCGGAGTATCAATATAATCAAAATTTTGTTTTCGATAGCCATCGACTCCAAGGAAGTGGTAAAACCATCCTTCATATCCGATGCGTCCAATTGATTCTTTTCCAAAACCTTCAGTATTATCTAAAACTCTAAGTACATTAATAGTTTTAATAGCTGCATCACTGCGTTTTATCCACCCGCGTTCAGATGCAATTATATGAGAGGTAATGCAAATCCAATACCTCCAACAGTTAGTAAATCTCCAAAATTTGATCGATCTTGTGGAATTCCTAGCGAAGGTGATTTCCTACTTGACCAATCTAGAAAATATTGATAAGTTCTCCTTTCAACTAAATCTATATATTCTTCATCACTTTGCGGTTTTGTTTCCGATTTGTCAGAACTAAACCAAATACGATGAAAATTTATTGATCCTTTATCAGAATTTATTATGTAATCGCCAAAATTATTACGTTCAATAATAAATATTAACTGTTTAGCTTTGTGTAAATCTAGGTCATTATCAGAAGGGAAACTATATGAATCAGCATCTCTAAAATTCCAATATATTTTTTGATGTTCAGTGGAATTTTTAATTTTATATCTTGTATAACGAATTCCATTTTGAGTATCTTTTAATTCTATACGCAAATATAAATCTTCAGCTCCTTGATAAGATAATTCCAAACATATTTCTTTAAAACTTCTTGCTCCTCCCGGTTCAATAAGCATTCCATCAATATTATCAAGATCAAGATTATATTCCGGAAAATAAGGAACTGTGACAAAATAACTTACACGTTCCATGGTGCCTTGGGCTTGATTTTGTAGTTCCATTCCGGATGAAATTTATCACCTTTAATGCGGATAGATTTCA
>JACQWU010000282.1 GCA_016209155.1 Candidatus Desantisiibacteriota bacterium
GGTTTTATGAAGAATCCTGTGGCAGAGCCACAGGGTATCTTCTGTCTCTGATAGGAATTTTTATTATTTAGTTTAGCGCTATTAAAACCCTGCATTTTAAGGCAGGGTATTAATAGCGCTTTCAGATAGAGGATAATATTAAATGTTAAAATGGGTTAAACGTTTTTTTAAGGGTTGTCTTTGGTCTATATTGGGAATTTTCATTCTAATCGCAGGTTTTATTCTTTTAGTTATAATTACCACTCCTTCTATAGATAAAAAAAAGGAAGCGGAAATAAACAGACTCTATGAAATAGGACATGAAAAAGTACCGGAACTCTTAAAATTTCTCGATGATAAAGATGGAGCTATACGTTATGAAGTTATTTATAAGTTGAATGATTTCCGTGACAGGCGCACTCTTAATCCTTTAATTAAGGAGCTTAAAACAAGCAATTATGAAGTGTCACGCAAGTGGGCTGCCCAGGCTCTCGGAAATCTGGGGGATACCAGTGCGGTGCTTCCGCTTATACAGGCTTTGTATGACAGTTCTTTTCATGTAAGATATAAATCTGCTGATGCTTTAGGAAAAATAGGGGATGAAAGAGCTTTAGCACCGCTTATAATATTGGCGGAAAATGATGAAATGGAATATGTAAGTATTTATGCGGAAAATGCGATAATTGATATATGCGATAAATCCGGACTTACTATGCCTAAAATAAAAAGAAGAAGAGAAAATGTTCCGGTTTTTAAAAAATTTATGAATCGGGTAAAAAATTTATTTAGTCCATAAGGGCAGGTGCAAGAACTGCCCCTACAATAAAGAATTTATTTCTTCTATCGTACGGGTTGATGCTCCTTTATTTTTTATTACAGCTTCATATGCCGCCTTCCCATCCAGCTTTTTCTTTTCGGAGTTTTCCATATATTCAAGCAGGACTTTTTTTAAAGATAATTTGTCTTTCACACATTTTCCCCCGCCGCTTTCGATTAAAATATCCGCTGCCTCTTTAGTATTAATGATATAGGGCCCGAAAATAACCGGTTGGGACAAAAGAGCCGGTTCAATTAAATTATGCCCGCCAAAATCCATCAGGGTACCGCCAACGAATGCAACATCAGCAATTGCATAATAAGACAACAATTTTCCCATAAAATCAACAATAAAAATATCTGCAATATAATCCTTTGACGTCTGACTCTCTATTTCTGACAGCTTTTTATATGAAATACCTTTTTGTTCAACTAATCTTACTATTTCGGGAATACGCGCAAGATGTCTTGGAACTAAAATCAATTTACATGTTTTAATATTTTTTATTTCCGTAAAAACATCTATTAATATTTCTTCCTCCCCAGGCCGGGTGCTTCCCGCAGTCAATAAAAAATATGAAGACTCAAGTCCAAGCTGATGCGTAATCATCTGTCTTTCGGCTATAGGGATATCTATTTCAATATCAAATTTTGTCTGTCCGCATACGGCAATTTTTTCTTTATCAGCTCCCAATTTTAAAAAATTATTTTTATCCTGATTACTTTGTACACAAAACCTGTCAATGGATAAAAGTATATGGTTGAAAAATTTTTTTAGTAATAAATAATGTTTAACGCTTTTATCGGTTATACGCCCGTTTATCAAACATATTTTTATATTTTTTTTATGCGCCTCAACTATTATCTCAGGCCAGAGCTCTGTTTCAGCAATTAATAAAATTTTCGGATTAAAAAAAGAAAGACTTTTTTGGACAATAAAAAAAATATCGAGCGGAGCATAAATAACTAAATTTGAACTACCGTATTCTTGATAGGCTTTATTATACCCTGCTTCTGTGAGGGTTGAAATTACAAAAATATATTCCCGATATTTTTTTTTCAGCTCAGTTATAATTTTCTTTATACTGTTTATCTCTCCCAGTGATGCGGCATGAATCCATATAACATTGCGGCCCTTTACCATTTCCTTCCATTTCAAAGGATAATTTCCAAGGCGCATGAAAAGACCGTTGCGATGCTTTTTAAAAAAGAAAATAACAGGAAGCCCGAGAATAAGAAGGCAGAACCAGATAAAGTTGTAAAAAAAAATAAAAACATTTTTTTTCATTGGAATTCCTGTTGAATGGGATTTAAATGAATATAATCATGGTAGGGGCAGGTCTTGCGCCTGCCCTTTAAATAAAATATAATATGAAACCAAATAAAAAAGAAGGGCAACCGCGAGGGTTGCCCCTACATATAAATGTGAAGAAATATGTATATTAAAACACTAATCCTCCGCTTAATGTATAGTAATCAGCAAAATCCGTACCATACATTGAAGCCTGTAGACTGAAAAACCATAATCCGTTCAGAGTAACACCGTATGTCGGGAATCCCTGATTTTCTCCAACTCGAAGTCCAAGCCCAAGGAAATCCCGCCATAAACTGAATTTTGTCTCAAATCCTAAATGTGTTTTATCCGCAAAATCTGTATTATCCCGCGCAGAACCATTTAAATTATCAAGGTCGGCTGCGAGTGTCATATCCATGGCTTTTGTATTTTTGTATCCCATAAATTTTAATGGTTTAAAAGCCGCACCTATTCTTAAATTAGTCGGAAATTCTTCATCGATTGTTGTATATGTCTTATCTTTGTCATATTCTATTTTGGTTACACCAATATCCTGAACATTGAGTCCCATGTTCAAATAATCATTCAGTTTGATAATAGTTCCAATGTCCGCTCCTATACCTTTTCCGATAGGCAGATCGTTCATATCCTTAGGAATACCGCTTTTTTGTTTTAATGCCGCTTCGTTTCCAAGATCAGTAAAAGCCAGCGGATCTTTTTCATCGCTATATTTTGCTCTCAATAGATATTTAAGATTCACACCCCAATTTAAATCCCGATCTGTCATATCCCCTTCGCTTAAGAATTTTGGAACAGGGATAATTTCTTTAATTGTAAAGGCTTTACTTATTGTCGGGACAACGTCTACTGAAGCAGTGTATATAACCTTGTTATCTATCCAGCTGAATGCCTGCGGGAAAAACAGGGATTGATTCATAGCACTTTTAACTATATAGGTACGCAATGTTGAACTCTGAGATACACCAAAAGCAATTTTCCACGGACGGATGGAAAATCCTGCATAGAATTCATTCCCGCCTTCAATTATTTTGCTTGAAATTTTATCAACCTGGGTAAGCATTTTTTGTGTGACGGGATCTGTCATATTTATACCGCCGGAGTTAGTTGTTTTTTGAAACTCGTCCATAACATCTATTGTATCCTGAATAAGTCCTTTGCCTTGAGCAAAATTCATCAGTTCATCCCCGACATCTTTGGTTATTTTTGGGACGAGTTCTATTGTTAAATCCCATGAGTTCTGCGTGGCAAGGCTTGCCGGATTCCAGTTACGGCTGTTATAATCATCTCCGACAGCTGTAAATGCGCCTCCCATAGCCATCGGCCGCACACCACGGTAAAAAACATTGTCTGCCGCGAAAATGATTATTGGAAATAATATAATTGCAATTAAAATTATATTTGACAGCCGGAATATTCTGTATCTTTGTTTCATAATAACCTCCTATATATTAAATTTCTAATTCCAAATTTTAATTAATAATCATTAGCCGCTCTTACAAATCCAAAACCCTGTGCCTGATTATAAAGACTTGTATCAAATTTATTAATATAGCCTTTAACAGTTTCAACCCATTTTTCTACTCCGCTAAAAGCCTTTTCTCCAAACTCAACTGAACGTATATAATGATATAATGCATTATTGTATTTTTTACCTGGGATATTATGTTGAGGATCATTTACATTCGGGAATCTGCTAAGTAAAGTTGAACTTACTCCCAGATTTATAGAATCCCAACTGGTACCAAGAGGTGCGCCTGCATGTATTTCATAACTTCTTCCTGTTAAAAGATAAAGAGCATTAATAATCGCCTGGCAGGACTGTTTAGCGCCATTATATCCCTGACCTCCGGCTAAATCACGAACATCAGTGAGCCCATCCCCGTTTTTATCACCCATGGATACTGTATAGATACCATTACTCCAATTAATAACATTTACTCCAAGCGGAGAATGAACAAGTCTTGATGCGGCGTTTACAGTAAAAATATAACCGACTATAAAGTGAAGATAAGCTCCCTGTCCATTGCCTGCTGTATATTCTGCTTTTCGGGCGGCATTAACAAGATTGATTGCATTGTTAATCTTTTCAATCGCATCTTCATATGTTGTGTTGGATGTTGTGTCATTTGAAAGTGTAGCCGGTGAAGGGAGTAAACTAGAAGCTGCACCCGAATCAAAACTATCCAGATTCCCTCCTGTCTTAAAAAAGGGAGGCATAACTTGAGAGTCTTTCAGTAAATTATATGCTCCATCAAGAGATTTGTTTGCATCAGCCTCTCCGGCATCCTGAGTTTTTGATTTTCTTCCTCCTCCGCATGCCAGTGCAGTCATGCCAATAAGTGTAATAACCAGAACTAATAACAAAAATAAATTAAAACGATTTTTATTCATAACTTTATCCTCCTTATGTTAAATTTAAAATCTCAAATTACTAATCGTTATCTGATCTTACAAATCCAAAAGCACTTGCCTGATTATAAAGGCTTGTATCAAATTTATTGATATATCCCTGGACTTTCTGAACTCCTTTTTCTATTCCGGTTAATGCTTTTTCTCCAAACTCAATTGAGCGTATATAATGATATAATGCATTATTGGTTTTTTTACCGGGGATATTATGTGCAGGGTCGTTTATATTTGGAAATAAGCTTAGTAAACGGGAACTTACTCCCAGATTTGTGGAATCCCAGTCTGTACCTTTTGGACCTTCAGCATGTATTTCATAACGTCTTCCTGTTAAAAGGTAAAGAGCATCAATAATCGCCTGACAGGATTTTACAGCTTCAACATATCCTTTTCCGCCGGATAAATCACCAAGATTAGTCTTCCCGTCATGGTTTTTATCACCTAAAGATATCGTATAAATACCATTACTATAATGAATAACTTCCTTCCCAAGCGGGGAATGCACAAGTCTTGATGCGGCATTTACAGTAAAAATATAACCGACTATGAAATGAAGATACGCTCCCTGTCCATAACCTGCCGTATATTCTGCTTTACGAGCGGCATTAACAAGATTGATTGCATTATTAATTTTTGTAATCGCTTCTTCATAAGACTCGGTTTTCGGCTCACCGGCAGCTGTTGTGTCGCTTGATAATTTATCCGGTGACGGCAGTAAACTTGCAGCCGCACCCGAATCAAAACTATCCAGATTTCCATTCTTCATAAAAGGCGGCATGATTTGAGTTGCGTTAAGTAAATTATATGCTCCATCAAGATCTGCGGTTGCTTGTGACGGCATAGTATCCTGTGTTTGGTTTTCACGTTTTTTCGATCCTCCTCCGCATGCCAGTGCAGTCATCCCGATAAGAGTAATAATCAAAACTAATAATAAAAATAAATTAAAACGGTTTTCTTTCATAACTTCATCCTCCTTTTAAACTTATTTGAAATTAATGTATAATATAATATTACATTATAGTACTATTAATCAAAAACGTCAAATGCACTTAAAAAATAAAGAAAATTAAAGAAATTACGGATGCAGAGCGATATAGTAATGAAGAAACATAAAAAGAGGAAGTATAAATGTATTACTTTTTTTATAAAAAAGAAATATTTATATTTTTTTTACTTATCCTTATTCTATCCGGATGCACCCCCAGAAAAAAAATAAAAACATATGAAACTCCGTATAAAACTTTTGGAAAAAGTTATTATCCTATTCAAGAGTCTCTGGGTTTTGTTCAAACAGGAATAGCCTCATGGTATGGGAAAGACTTCCATGGTAAAAAAACATCCAGCGGTGAAATTTACGATATGAACTTAAAAACAGCAGCACATAAAACTCTTCCGCTGGGCACTTATGTGAAAGTAACTAATTTAGAAAACGATAAAATTATCGTGGTAAGGATAAATGACCGCGGACCTTTTGTGCGCGATAGAATAATAGATCTTTCATATGCAGCAGCAAAAGAACTAAATATTGATATAGCAGGAACTGGAAAAGTCAAAATAGAAGCATTGGACAAAAATGATATTAAATCTATATCAACACAAGACTTTGGACGCGGAAATTTTACTATTCAAATAGGTTCCTTCAAAAGCAAAGAAAATGCTGTCCAGTTGACGGAACAGCTTAAACGCATGTACAGCAGCACATCCATGACTTTCTTTAATTCTGAAGAAGGGGCATTTTATAGAGTGAGAGTAGGAAGATATAACCTCCTGAACAAAGCAAATGATGCGCAGGAAGAACTTGAAGAAAGAGGTTACAAAGATGCCATGGTTATAGCAGAATAAAAATACTAAAGAATAATTTTACTTGACAAAAATATTAACATATACAATAATTTAGAAAGTTATACGAAGGTTTAATTTTATTATATTTGACACTTCCAGATAAAAAAATGAAGGGGGATTTCTATTATGGATATGAATGTACGTGAAGCAGAAGATATATGTATACTGGATATTAAAGGCGATATAATGGCTGATACCAAAAAAGAATTAAAAGAAAAATTTACCTCATTAATAGAAGGCGGAAAGATAAAATTTATTATTAATTTTAAGGATGTTTATGTTATAGATAGTTCCGGAATTGGACTTTTAATATCCACTTTGCAGAATGTCAGAGAAAAAAATGGAGATATCAAAATATTAAATATAAGCGGTTTTGCTAAAAGGACATTTAATGTTACCGGATTAAATAATATTTTTCATATTTTTACAAGTGAAGATAAAGCTCTGGAAAGTTTTACAATAGGAGATAATTTTTAATAGAGAACCTCGCAGCAAGTCTCGATGTATCTAAAAATAATAATAATTAGATTGCTTCGAAAGCCTACGCTCCTTGCAATGACGTCATTGCGAACTGAAAGCGAAGCAATCTAAATATGTAACCTCAACGTATAACATCGAGGAATAGTTGGATCTAAAAACTGAATCGCATCAAGTGCGGAATGACACCTTTTTGGACAGCCGCCTCCGTTTAAAATAATTAAATTTCAGCTTAGTTGTAAAATATGTGCCCATCCTGATTTTTAATAAATATTACATAATCTATAATTAAAATGAAACTATTTTTTATTAAATCTTTATATTATGAAAGAGTATATTATTTAAAAGGAGATAATGATAATGATAAAAAAAAGTCATGTTTTTGCTTATTGTCTATTGTTTATAAGCGTGATGCAGACCTGTATTTATGCTAATATTTTAGAATATAGTATAAAAAAAGAAACAAAATTAATAAAAAAGGACAGCCCTTATATTATTGAAAAAGATTTAGTGATAGAAAAAGGTGCAACCCTGATTATTGAACCTGGAGTAATAATAAAATTTGCCCCAAATATTGGGAATACAAAAAATAAGATAATTGTGCATGGTACTCTCATAGCAAAAGGAGAAGAAAATAACCGTATTTATTTTACATCCGAATACCAAAAACCGGGAGTTTGGGGAGGAATAATTTTTATAAAGAACGATAACAGAGAAAAAAGTATTATTGAATATTGTCAGATTGAATTTTCCACCTGCGGAGTGGGCGCATTTAGCTCATCCCCAGACATCGTAAATAATGTATTCTATTCAAATGAAGTAGCAATAGTATGTGAAGATTATTCATCGCCAAAAATTTTTAAAAATAATTTATTGCAAAATGGTACTTTTAGAAGTGTAGCAGGAGGAATTTCCTGTGCTTTTTACTCCAGTCCGGAAATACGTGATAATTCCATTGAAAAAACTCTTGGAGATGGCATAAGAACGGCTGTTTTTTCTAATCCTGTGATTTCTAACAATTTTATCGGATATGGTGCCGGCAGAGGAATAACAGTTTGCTCAAAATCTTCTCCTAAGATTATTAACAATAATCTATTCCGTAATGGTTGCAGCTGCGGAATTGTTATATATGAAGCATCTCCTATTATTACAGGAAATAAAATACATGAAAACAGAGCTCCCGGAATTTCAGCATTAATTAAATCTACTCCAATTATCAGTAATAATTATTTTACTAAAAATGGTATCGGGTTAAAAAGTATTTATTCTTCTCCA
>JACQWU010000295.1 GCA_016209155.1 Candidatus Desantisiibacteriota bacterium
TCGCCCGGCGTTTTGGCGAATTCGGTGCTTCAATATAAAGTCTGTCTTTTATTATATCAAGATAAAGTGAACTCATATCAATAGTACAGAAGTTTTGCAAAGTATGGTAAAAATCATGAAATTCAAAATTTTCGTATGCCAGTAAACTGCGCCGGATAAATACCTGAAGTTTGAATAATGCCCATTTATCCAGGTCAAAAAGCTCTTCATAAGGCAGCATATGTACTTCAGGGTTAAAATCATAGAGATTTCCAAGAATAAATCTGGCAGTATTTCTGATTTTTCTATATGATTCAGAAAGACGGGTCAGTATTTCTTTCGAAATCCGTACATCTTCTCTGTAATTTTCAGATGCAACCCATAAGCGCAGTAGATCAGCTCCAAATTGATTTATAACTTCCTGAGGGTAAACCACATTTCCAAGTGATTTAGACATTTTTTTTCCGCTGCCATCCACCACAAAACCGTGTGTAAGTACTTTTTTATATGGAGAAGAACCGGTTGTAGCACTTGATATTAACATACTGCTGTGAAACCATCCCCTATGCTGATCACTGCCTTCAAGATATAGATCTGCAGGCCAGGAGAGTCCGTAGCGTTTTTTGTTTTTCAATACTGCTTTATGGCTTGCGCCTGAATCAAACCATACATCAAGGATATCGTTTTCTTTACGTAAATTGTCAGAACCGCATTTAGGGCATATTAATTTTTCACTATAAATTTCTTTTATGGATTTTGCGAACCAGACATTGGACCCATAAATCCTTGTAAGTTCTTTAACTTTTTCTATAAAAGAATCATTCAGAATTGCTTCATTGCATTTTTCACAAAAAATCGCGGGGATAGCAACTCCCCATGATCGCTGCCTCGAAATACACCAATCCGGACGGTCTTTTATCATGCTGGATATCCGCTCAATCCCTCTTTTAGGTATCCATTCAACAGTATTCAGGTTTTCAAGCGATTTTTGCCTTAAATTATTTTTATTATCTAAAGAAACAAACCATTGCGCAGTGGCTCTGAATATAACAGGCTTTTTACAGCGCCAGCAGTGCGGGTAGCTGTGTGAAATAGTCTCAACAGCCAGAAGTTTCCCGAGTTTCTCAAGTTTATTTATAATCAATTCATTTGATTTAAAAACATTTATACCTGAAAAATCCTCAACTTCCGGAGTGAAGTTTCCTTTATTGTCAACCGGTGAATATACTAAAAGACCGTATTTTTGACCGGTTTCATAATCATCCTGTCCATGTCCGGGAGCAGTATGTACACATCCTGTCCCTGTTTCCAGGTCTACATATTCAGCCATTACTATAGGTGATTCTCTATTGATGAAAGGATGTTGGGTTTTGAGTCCTTCAATTTGTTTACCTTTAATTTCTTTTTTTATCTCATAATCCTTTATGTTAAATTTTTTCATACATGAATCCAATAGTTTATGAGCTATAAGAAACTTTTTTTTGTTTTGAAGGTTTTCAATAACCACATATGATGCATCCGGATGCAGGGCTATAGCCATATTCCCGGGAAGTGTCCATGGAGTAGTGGTCCATATAATAAGAGATACATCATCTTCATAAGGGAAAATTTTATTTAACTCTTTCCCTGACAATGAAAAAGTTACATAAATTGAAGGAGAAGAATGATCATTATATTCTACTTCTGCTTCGGCAAGCGCTGTCTGACAACTGCAGCACCAATATATTGGCTTGGTCCCTCTATAGACATAACCGGCACGCGCCATTGTCTGGAATTCTTCTATAATATCCGCTTCATACTCATAATCCATTGTAAGGTAAGGATTTTCCCAGTCTGCAGAAACTCCCAGCCTCTTAAATTCCTCTTTTTGAACATTAATAAAATTTTCAGCATATTTTTTACATTTTTCACGAATTTCAAGTATGCCTATACTTTCTTTCTTTTCAATAGATTTCATTACCTGATGTTCAATCGGAAGCCCATGACAATCCCATCCCGGAACATAAGGAGCATCAAATCCATTCATCGAAAAAAAGCGAACAATTATATCTTTAAGGATTTTATTGAAAGCAGTGCCAAGGTGAATATTCCCGTTGGCATACGGAGGCCCGTCGTGCAGAATAAACATATCTTTGTTTACAGATCGATTACGCAGCTTTCGATATATTTCTTTTTCATCCCATATTTTAATAATCTCAGGTTCCCTTTTTGCAAGATTTGCTTTCATTGGGAAATCGGTTTTAGGTAAATTAAGTGTCTGGCTATAATCTTTCATATGATTTTATTACTCCTGTTTAGAATTAATTAATTTCAATATAATATCAAATGTTTAAAAAGTTTACTATATAAAACTGAAAAATGTCAACAGTTTTAATGCGGTCGAAAAGTTTTTTCTTGATTTAATTAAAAGTCTAAATTATTATACAGCATTATGGAAATCAGAAAAGATATTTATGAACAAATGATACAGGATGCTATTGAAAGTTTTCCAAATGAATGCTGCGGCATTTTAGCGGGGAAAACTAATACAGCTTCAAAAATTTATCCTGTTAAGAATGTTGAGGTTTCACCTGAAACCGGTTATTTAATGGACTCCGATGTTCAGTTTAAAATTTTAAAAATATTGGAGCAAAGTTCGATTGAAGTAATTGCATTTTATCATTCTCACCCGAACAGTGAATGTTATCCTTCAAAGAAAGATATTGATCTAATAAGTTATCCTGACAGTCTGTATGTGATAATTTCATTAGCTGAGATAGAATCTCCCGAAGTTAAAGCATTTAAAATTCAGAAAGATAAAGTAAGAGAAGAAGAAATAAAAATAATCTGACCGCTTTCATGCAAAAAACACAAATTTTTTGCATGAAAGCGGTAAGATATAAGGAAAATATTTATGAAAAAAATATTATTAATATCTGTTTTTATATTGATTTTAAGCGGTTTAGTGTTAGCTTTAGAACCTATACGCATCGGAATCGCAGGCCCATTTTCAGGCTCATTAGCCGGTTATGGAGAGATGGTAAAAGGCGGAGTTGAAATTATGGCGGAAGAAGTCAACAAAAGCGGTGGAATCAAAGGCAGAAAAATAGAACTTGTTTTCGGTGATGATTTATGTTCACCAAAAGACGCCGCAAGCGTGGCTCAAAAATTTGCTTCAGATAAGAGTATTTGTATTGTAATCGGGCATTTATGCAGTTCAAGTACTCTTGCGGCAAAACCTATATATAAAATGTTAAAGCTTCCTGCAATATCTCCTTGCTCAACAAATGTTACTGTGTGCGAAGGAAGCGATTATATGTTCCGCGATGTTTACAGAGATGATTTTCAAGGAATTTTTATGGCACGGTATGTCAAAGATATTTTAAAATTAAATAAAGTTGCAATTTTTTATGATAATGATGATTACGGTATTGGACTTAAGAATGCTTTTTCCAGTGAGGCACAAGAAAACTTAATATGAATATCCCTATACTTGGCGCAGATGGTATCGGCACTCCGGGATATATAGAAGTTGCGGGGAAGAAAGCGGCAGAAGGATCCATGGCAAGCTGTCCATATACTTTTACTTCAGGTAAAGATCCTGTAGCAGATAAATTTGCCGCTGATTTTAAAAAGAAGACAGGCAAGGATGCTGACTGGATGGCGGCAACTTCCTATGATGCGCTTGGTATTGCCCTTAAAGCAATTGAATCAGCCGGTGCTGACAGAGAAAAGATAAAAGATTATTTGAAAAGCATGAATTCCAGAGAGGCAGGATATATTGGGATTACCGGAATTACATTTTTTGATGCAAATGGTGATTGTCAGAAACCTGCTTTTGTAAATATTGTAACTGATGGCAAATGGATCGCTGCCCCCAGTCAGATGGAGTAAATCAGGAGGAAATATAAATGAAAGAAATTTTTACTATGTGGACGTACACAAAAATGGTAGTTCTGGCAGCTCTTACTGCGGCT
>JACQWU010000123.1:0-2129 GCA_016209155.1 Candidatus Desantisiibacteriota bacterium
AGTTATAGGACGGACAAACGCCAAATCCATATCTTTATCTCTCAATACTATTTTAGCATTAACTTCATTTTCTTTTGTAAATCTAATCTTAAGATCCGTTATTTCGCTTTCATATTTGAATTGTCTGCCTTCAGGCATTTCCCCTGCCATATTATCAAAAACCGAGCTTGGTTCTATGGCTGATAAAGAAACTACAGTCAAACCGGAATCTTCAATAACAGTCCCGCCTATTTCCATCTTATTTTCAGAATTATTTACTTCCCGTCCCTGTACAATTATTTTTTGTTTCATAACTATTTTAACTGTGACAATAACATTTTCCCATTTAGCCGCTATTTCTTTTCCAAGATTAGCTGTGTCGTCCGCTTTTAAAGCACCTGTTCCGGCAAAAAAACAGAATAGAAATAAAAAAATATTACATTTACATTTAATAAATTTATTTTTTTTACTGGTTTTCATTATCTTCTCCTATTTATAAATGGGAAGTGAGAAATGGGAAATGGGAAGTAAAATAAAAACAAATTTAATTTCCCATTTCCATATTTCCTATTTCCCATTTAGTCTTTTAATTAGTATATTTTGTCTGTATCTCTATGAAAATTTTATGAATACCTCTTTGTACCTGAAATACCACATGAGTTACTTTTTGTGATTTAAGTTCCTTCATTATTTTATCAGCAAAATCCACATCAGGTATTGGAATATCATTTATTCTCAGAATAAAATCTCCGACAGCCATATGTCCCAATGATGCCCAGCCGCCTTCGTCTACAGCTTCAACAATAATTTTTTTATCATTCATGAGTTCTTTATCGGTTTTTATTGTATCCATAAAAGTTACATTGCGTACTGTAAATTCAAAATCTTTATCTCTGTATCTTTTCATTTCTTTTTCTGAAGGAGGGCTGGATCCCAGTTCAATTTTTATTTTAATTTTTTCTCCGTATGGAGGTTTTGAATCGCTTCTTAGTACTGTAAACTCAACAGTTGCTCCTGTTTTATATTGTCTCACCAAAGCAGGAAAAAAATCAATGTCATGAGGTTCCGAGCTGGTTATTGTATCTCCGTCAAGCTCAATGATAAGATCCCCTGTTTTTAATCCGTATTTTTCACCGGGACTTCCCGGGTAAATATTTGTCAGACGTACACCCGTAGTTCCCTTTATTCCAAGAGCTTCCGCAAGATCACGGGTTAAAACCTGAAATCCCACACCAAGCCATGCTTTTTTTACTTCTCCTCCTTTATCTTCCAATTTTTTATCACCGAGTTTTATAACTGTTAAATACTTTTCCATGTTTCTTTCAAAACCAACAAGAACTGATACCGGAGCTTGACTATCACCGGATATTTTTTCAGTAAAATCCATAAGTTCTTCAAGGCTATTGATTGGAGAACCATTTAACTCAAGTATAATATCTTTTGATCTTATCTCAGGTTTTGCTTCATTACATGGTCCGCCGGGCCGTACATTATTTACAAAAACTCCTTCTTTGGTTTTCCTTTTCATTTCCTGCGCCATAATAAGAGAAAGGTTGCTTGCTGTCATTCCCCACAATCTTATTTCACGTACAGGAGGAATAACCTGTTCCCTTTTTATAGGTGTGATTTCAAGATTAATTTCTTTATCGTTTCTTAATATAAGAGCATTAATTTTTTTGCTTAAGGGAAGATCCATAATGAATTGATTAAAAAGAGGCAATTCTTCCGCAAAATTAACAGAAACTTCTTTATCACCTATTTTTAGCAGTATATCACCTGATAGAAAACCTGCAAGTTCTGCGGGAGAGCCTTCTGTTACATCACTTATAAATACTCCTTTTTTATAAGAGGAAGATTTAAACAAAGGCTGAACTTCAAGCCCAATCGAGCTTCGCACTACTTCCCTGTTTTTAATAAGTTCATCAGCAACTTTTTTTGCCAGATTCCCCGGAATAGCTCCTGATAGCCCCATCCCTATTTCATTTATTCCGATTATTTCACCTTGCATGTTTACCAGCGGTCCACCGGAGTTTCCTCCATATATAGGCGCATCATGTCCAATCCATCTTACGATTGAACCGACATTTTCCCCTTCAAGCACGAAGCTATTAAATGGCCAAAAAAGCTGGGGCATAACCATTTCAATATTA
>JACQWU010000123.1:2173-12606 GCA_016209155.1 Candidatus Desantisiibacteriota bacterium
TAGTTACAGATTGCGATAATGCAAGCGGACTACCCATAGCAAGAACATAATCTCCGACTTTTACTTTTTCAGAGTCACCAAATTCCGCTTTAGGAAACGTATGATTTTTTTCATTTTTTAATTTAATTATTGCTATATCAGCCAGAGGATCTGTACCTATAAGCTCAGCTTCAATTTCTTCTTTATTTGTCAATGTACAACTAATATATGTTGTTTTACCTGCAACATGATGATTTGTGATTACATATCCAAGAGAGTTGATAATAACACCGCTGCCGGCAGATTCACGCTTGATTTCTCTACCGTCTTCATAACTGGTTGAAACAACATGAATTCTTACAAGAGCAGGTTTTACTTTATCTATTGCATTATTCATAAGAATTTTAACATTCGGAGGAATAGATTCATTAGAGACATTCTTATTTATGCCTGCACATGAAAAAATAAATAATATAATAAATGATAATATTACAAAATTTATAAAACAAACTTTATTTCTCAACTGATTATCTCCTTTTAAATTTAAATATCAAAATCACATATAAAAAATAAAAATTATATTATATATGGAAATTTTAAAATATACAATCTACGATTTTTTTGTATTGCCTGAGTGATGCATTTTTTTTCTCGCAATACATTAAAGTATAATTGCAATATTTTATATATTATTTAAAATGCTGTGTGAAGAGCAGATTTTGCCTTTATATACTACCGGGGGCAATCAATTTTTAAATTTTAATTTGTCTTTTTGCCTTTTGATTTTTGCATTTTAAATTATAGGTTTTTGCTTCTATAGCGATCATGAAGTTCACCTATTTTCCCTTTGTTCCAGCTTGAAATTTTAGTGAAATAGCCGGTAATACGGGTGATCCCGTCCACGTTTACCGATCCGCAAAAGCCGCACTCGCTTTTGAGTCCCCGTGTTGTTTTTCCGCAGTTATTGCATGCTGTAAATTCAGGAGAAAAAGCTATTTGAGCATTTTGACTGTTCCTAAAAGTTTTTATTACAAAATTTGCAATAGACAGCGGATCAGGATTTGATTCCCCGAGCCATATATGCGTAAGTGCTCCGGCTTCAATTAAATTATGGAAAAGACCTTCGGTTATAACTCTGTCTATAGGATTTAGAGGATGCCCCACATTTAAATAAGTAGAGTTAGTATAATATATTTCTTTATTATCAATGTTTCCTTTAACTACTTTTTTGGTTTGGTTCGGCCAGTGTTCCATATCCAGTTTGCTGAAACGATAAGCTGTTGACTCAGCAGGAGTCTGTTCAAGTACAAAGCGCATATTATATTTTTTTGAAAGTTCATCTGCTTTAAGTTTCATGCCGGCTATAATCTTAAGCCCAAATTTTATTGCATCTCTTGATTCATGCAGTTCCTGCCCAATATGAAACTGTACCATTTCATTTAATCCCAGCATTCCTATAAGATAAGTAACACGGTGCATGCGTAGATATGGCGACCCGTCTGTTTTCATGGTCAGCATCGCAAGAGGTCCCTTATTATCTAAAGCGAGTATTTCTTCGATAAATTTCTTTTTTTCAAGATGCGCTTTTGCTGCCAGCTCCATCATATTATTTAGATTTTCAAATAGTTTGGTATCATTTTTATCAGCTTTATAAGCTATTCGGGGTAGATTTATAGTTATATTCTGTAGTGCGCAGTAACGCATACGCCATGGCTCATAGGCATCTTCAAGGTCGCTTTTTTCAAGTTTAAAACTGAGCCTGCAGCATTCAGATATTTTAGCGGTCTCCCCGCGGTCAAAAACAAAATATGTGTTGCCTTTTTCTGTTGCTATAGCTGAAATATGTTTCAAAAAATCTTCATGTCCCGGTGTCATAAAGAATTTCTCTGTAATATGAACCAGAGGTTTAGGGAAAAAGAACGGTCTTCCTGCCGCATCTCCTTCTTTATATACATCAAATAATGCCCAGACAAAGCGCTGAGCCTCTTTTGAATAATCGGCATAAGTTTTCCCTGTATATTTTCCTCCGGGTCCTATTGCCGGCACTTTTTCGAAATGTCTTGGGATTTCCCAGTAAAGATTAATATCGCTGAATATAGCCTGCCCGCCCCTTGCCACTGCCTGTTGAGAGTATTCAAAAATCAGCATTTGAGCCAATTGTTTAAAATCTTTGTCGCTTAACCCTGAAAGAAACGGCGCGAAAAATATATTTACCGCATCCCAGCCGATAGCTCCTGCAAAATGCCCCTGCAATGCCGCTGACATTTTCAGCATCTGCGCAAGCAGTACATCAGGGTGTCTGGCAGGACCTGCAATTGAAAGCGCATTCGGCAGATTAAGTCCGAATTTTTTTATATATTCCAGGCTTTGACCCGAACAATAGGGTCTGTCTATAAAACCAAGATCATGCAGATGGATGTCTCCCAAACCGTGAGCTGTTGCAACGTCCGATGAACATACTTTTACAAGAGCAAATTCTTTTTTAATGCTTTCAGCAAGAGTCATATTGGTTGCTTCCGGATTATGAGGTACATTCGCATTCTCTTTATTGGGATTTACAATAATCCTCTCTGCATCGAATAAAGGTACTCCGAGCCGTGAATGAAGATTTCTTTCTTTTTCAAAACCATATTCTATTAATTTTGCATTGACCATTTCGCGTATAAGAGGAGCGGTTATAGTCCGTATTTTAGAGTAAATTATCTGTTCTTCAACTTCATGACTGATAAATTGTGCAATATTGGAAGAAAGTCCTGTTTCATGGATAAGCGCTGAAATTATTTTATGTTTATCCCAACCGACAATATCATCTTCACTTCTTCTTACAAAAAGACTTATATCAGTTGATTCTGCCGGGGAGGAAGTGTCAACTTCGGGGGCACTGCCTTCTTTCAGTTTGCGTATTTTATTGCGTTTATCACGATAGAGAATGTATGCTTTTGCTGTTTTTGCATGTCCGGTCTCGATAAGTACTTTTTCTACGATGTCCTGTATTTCTTCAACACCCGGAACGAGGTCATTATATTCTTTTTTTAAATAAAGAGATACTGCTTCCGCAAGTTCATCAGCTAAAAGCCTGTCTTCGCCGCCTACAGCCTGCGCAGCTTTAAATATAGCTTCGGCAATTTTTTTCTTATTAAATGAAACTATATCACCATTTCTTTTTTTTACGGAAGTTAAACTGTTTTTATCTGTATTTTTAGACATAAAAGGGAATGTCACCAATTTATCATTGACATCTTTTTTCATTTACTTCTCCTGTTTTTACATGTAGGGGTTCGATTCATCGAACCCGAAAAACGTTGAAAGATGGGCTTGATGAATCAAGCCCCTACAAATAAAATTATAATTTAATCCATTGCAGCAAAGATTTCCCTGTCATTTCAGGAGGACAATCTATCCCGAATAATTTTAGAATTGTGGGAGCAATATCAGATAGCCTGCCTTTTTTAAGCTTGCAGTTTGAAAATTTTTCTCCAATAAGCAATAGTGGCACCATATTAGATGTATGAGCAGTATGAGGATTCAGAGTACCTGCCTCCAGCATTTGCTCCGCATTCCCATGGTCTCCTGTGATTAATATTATGCCGTTTATTTTCAACATTTCTTCAATAACCTTCCCCGCACATTTATCAACAACACTTATTGCTTTGCATGCCGCCTCGAGTATTCCTGTGTGCCCTACCATATCAGGATTAGCATAATTTAGTACTATAAGATTAAACTTTTTTTTACGTATGTCAATCCATTCCTGCTTATTACCTCTCCCAGATCATTATCTATATCCTCAGGAGGGTATGCAACAGGCAGTTTGAATGTTTCATCATATTGGCACATACAGGCAAAATATAAATTTTTAAAAATTTTATTGGGAAAAAAAGAAAAATCTATATTATTTATTGCTCTGGTAATCTGCCTTGCTCTGTCGGGTCTGAAATTAAAAAAAATGACACTGTCGGAATCATTTATTTTTCCGATAGGAATGCCTTTTTTATCAACTAGTACGGTTGGTTTTATAAATTCATCATCTTCTTTTCGCTCATATCCTTCCTCTACCGCCTTTACTGCAGAAACTGCATTAAATCCTTTTCCGTTTACGAGAGTATCGTAAGCCTGCTTAACCCGTTCCCAGCGGTTATCTCTGTCCATACCATAATAACGTCCGGTTACAGTTGCCACTTTGACATTCTTCATGTTTTTTATTTTATGATTTAAAATTGTAAAATATTTTAAAGCGGAGCGCGGAGACACATCACGGCCGTCTAAAAATGTATGTATGAAAATATTGGTGATTTCATGCTTATAAATTAAATCCAGAAGCGCAAATAAATGATCAATATGGCTGTGTACCCCGCCGTCAGAAAGAAGTCCTACTAAATGCAGAGCCGAATTGTTTCGTTTGGCATGAACAATGGCTTCCTGAAAAATAGGATTGTTAAAAAAACAGCCTTTTTTTATATCATGAGAAATTTTTGTAAGAGGCTGGTAAACTATTCTGCCGGCTCCAAGGTTAAGATGTCCTACTTCAGAATTCCCCATTTGCCTGTCAGGGAGTCCCACATCCTCACCTGAAGCTTTTATTTGTGTATGAGGATAATTTTTAATCAGTGAAGTAATTCGTGGAGTATGCGCAAGTTTGATAGCATTTCCTTCTTTTTGACGATTTATTCCCCATCCGTCCAAAATCAGCAGTAAAATATTTTTATTTTTTAATTTTTTCATTATTTAGTATCAGACTGAGGTAATGGAATCGTTTCAAAAAGGCGTTCAATAATATTCATGCTGGTTATCCCATCCGCTTCCGCGTTAAAATTTGTTATAATTCTATGCCTGAGCACAGAAGGTGCTGCTGCTTTAATATCTTCGCAGGATGCATTATATCTGCCGTGCATTATTGCGCGGGCTTTTCCCGCAAGAATAAGATATTGTGAAGCCCGCGGACTTGCACCCCATGATACCCACTTTCTAATGAAGTCCGGCGCATCTTTGCTTGACGGCCGTGAAGCGCGTACTATGCTTACGGCATAATTTACGACATATGGAGCTATTGGAATTTTTCTTGTCAGCTCCTGGAGATGCATGATCTGTTCACCTGTAAGAACGGTTTTAATAGGAGCTTCATAGGCGGAGGTATTAATCTGAGCAATTTTAATTTCCTCATTTTCTTCAGGATAATCAATCAAAATATTAAGCATAAATCTGTCAAGCTGAGCCTCAGGTAAAGGATATGTACCTTCCTGTTCAATGGGATTTTGTGTGGCAAGTACAAAAAACGGAGGAGGAAGCTTATATGTCTTCCCTGAAGCAGTAACACTGCTTTCCTGCATAGCTTCAAGTAAAGCTGATTGAGTTCTCGGCGGTGTACGATTAATTTCATCCGCCAGAATAATATTAGCAAAAATCGGTCCGTGAAGAAATTTAAAAGTTCTTTGTCCTGTATCAGGGTCTTCCTGAATTATATCTGTTCCTGTTATATCAGAAGGCATGAGGTCGGGAGTAAATTGGATTCGTTTATAATCAAGGCCTAAGGTTCTTGCAATAGTTTGAACCAGGAGTGTTTTCGCAAGCCCCGGAACACCAATTAAAAGGCAGTGTCCGCGTGAAAAAAGCGCAATAAGAAATTCGTCAATAATTTTTTTTTGTCCAACAATGACTTTTTCTATTTCTTTTATTATTAATTCTCTTGCATCTTTTAATTCCTCTATTATTTTTAAATCATTTTTCATGAATTTAAATATCTCCTTCTGAGTAATTATCTTTTTTCCTCTTTTATATCCGCTTGTTTTTTTAATTTATCCAGTTCTTCCATATAATTAAGCTGCAAATTGCTCAAAGTAACGTTAATTATATCCTGTTCCTGGATAGAAAGATTATTTTGAGTTTTTTCTTTTAGCATAAATATCATATCTAAAGTAGCTTTTGCCAGTTTTATATTTTTTTCTATTTTACCGTTTAATGGATTAATCGTTTTTCCCAATTGCTGCATAGCCATAGAAGACATAGAAAGCACAAGCTCAATAAAAAGGGCCCTATTTTTATTAGTTAGACCATTATTTTCCATGCATCTTTCCTTTTGTTTTATCCGGGGGGCCAGTCCATTTTTCTACCTCCAATAAGATGATAATGTATATGATAGACAGCCTGTCCTCCGTCCTTATTACAGTTTAAAACTACTCTAAAACCATTTTCACTGCAGCCGGTATCTTTCGCAAGCTTGTTTATAATCTTATGGATTTTAAAAATAAGGGAAGAATCATCCTCTGTAATATCGAGTATCGTTGATATGTGTTTTTTGGGAATTATAAGAATATGTATTTTTGCCTGAGGATTAATGTCTTCAATTGCTATAATTTCATTATCTTCATAAACGATTTTGCCGGGTATTTCTCTCTTTACTATTTTACAAAAAATACAATTTTCCATTTTTCCCCCTTTTTAAAAATATCGGAGTAATGTCAAAAATTAACCACAGACCATAGAGAAAATCTTAAATATTAACTATGTTCTCCTCCTCTGTGCTCTCAAATTATTAATCTTTTTATACTGTTTTTGACATTTTAAAATATAAACAAGATTATATATATAATATATTTTATTTTTTGTCTATTGATTTTTTTGTAATTGCAATGAAAAAATTATTATGGTATAATCAAAAAATTCTATTTAGTTTTTAACGAATTAAGGGGGTATAATTTTGAATATGAATAATTTTTATAAAAATTTGGCACTATGGCTTGTTATTGCGATTATAGTTGTAATTGTTTTCCAGCTTATACAAAATCAAAAAAGTCAGACTGAAAATATTGTTTATAGTGATTTTATTTCAAATGTACAGAATAAAGCGGTATCTGAAGTCACGATTACAGAAAACAATGTAACGGGTAAACTAAGAGATAAAAGACAGTTTTCGACTTATCTTCCTTCAAATGATGCTGAATTACTAAAAATACTTCGTGAAAATAATGTTAAAATTACAGTTAAGCCTTCAGACAATGATTCATGGTGGATGCCTATTTTAGCTAATGTTCTGCCAATTCTGCTTCTTATTGCGGTATGGATATTTTTTATGCGTCAGATGCAGGGTACAGGCAATAAGGCTATGGCTTTTGGAAAAAGCAGAGCTAAATTGCATTCAGAAAAACAGACAAAAATTACTTTTAAAGATGTAGCAGGTGCAGATGAACCCAAGCAGGAATTAGAGGAAATAATAGAATTTCTTAGAGAACCCAAAAAATTTCAAAAACTTGGAGGTAAAATACCTAAAGGAGTTTTACTTTTCGGACCTCCGGGAACAGGAAAGACTCTACTCGCTAAAGCGGTAGCGGGGGAAGCTAATACCCCTTTTTTCAGTATCAGCGGATCAGATTTTGTTGAGATGTTTGTAGGAGTCGGCGCCTCACGCGTAAGAGATCTTTTCGAACAGGGTAAAAAGAATGCTCCATGTATAATTTTTATTGATGAGATAGATGCTGTCGGAAGACAGCGTTTTGCGGGATTAGGCGGCGGACACGATGAGAGAGAACAGACATTAAATGCGCTTTTAGTAGAGATGGACGGATTTGCCAGCAACGAAGGTGTTATTCTAATTGCAGCCACAAACCGTCCGGATGTGCTTGATCCTGCTCTACTGCGTCCGGGAAGGTTTGACCGTCATATTGTTGTCGATAGACCCGATATAAAAGGGCGTGAGGGAATAATTAAAGTACACACAAAAAATATACCGCTTAATACTAATATTGATATTAAGATTTTAGCTCGAAGAACACCCGGTTTTTCTGGCGCTGATCTGGCAAATATGATAAATGAGGCAGCGCTTCTTGCGGCACGCCGCAATAAAACTTCCGTGGATATGGATGAATTTGAAGAAGGTATTGAGCGGATACTGGCGGGTCCCGAACGGAAAAGCAGGGTAGTGGGGGATAAAGAAAAACGAATTATTGCATTTCATGAAGCCGGACATGCATTGGTGGCAAAGATGACTCCGGGATCGGATCCGGTACATAAGATTTCCATAATTCCAAGAGGAATAGGCGCTTTAGGGTATACATTACAGTTGCCTATTGAAGATAGATATCTCTCAACGAAGACAGAGATTATGAATCAGATCGGAGTACTACTGGGCGGGCGTGTGGCGGAAGATCTGATTTTTAGCGAAATAACTACAGGTGCACAGAATGATCTGGAAAGAGCTACTGAAACTGCGCATAAGATGGTCTGTGAGTTTGGAATGAGTGAAGCACTCGGGCCTCTTACTTTTGGCCGAAAAGATAAGCAGGTATTCCTTGGACGTGATATTGCCAAAGATAAAAATTATAGTGAAAAGACAGCGATAGAAATAGATAAAGAGGTAAGAGGCATAGTTGAAGCGTGCTATGAAAAAGTAAAAAATTTAATGGAAACTCACAAAACCAGATTAATTAAGCTCGCAGAAACCCTCCTGGAAAAAGAAATTTTAGATAGTGAAGAAGTTGATGTTATTTTATCCGGCAAAGATGAGACAGGGGCAGCATCCGTATAAGTAGAAGCATGGGAAATTGAAAACATAACTTAGGCTGAAGGTTTTTTAGGTTGAAGGCTGAAGGAAAATACTAATTTGCTAAAAGTCTTTATTCTAAAATCCTTCAGCTTTAAACTAAGGCTGAAAGGCTGATAAAATAATTGGATAAAACGATAAAAATAGATAAAGAAAAAATAAAAAAAGCTGTTGTCATGCTCCTGGAGTCAATTGGTGAGGACCCCAAAAGAGAGGGACTTATCGAGACTCCTGAACGTGTTGCAGATATGTATGTGGAAATTTTTGGGGGTATGATAAGGAATCCGGAAGACGATCTTAAAATTTTTTCTACAAAAAATAAAGATGAAATGATTTTAGTTAAAGATATTCCGCTTTATTCAATATGCGAACATCATTTATTACCGTTTATCGGGAAAGCGCATGTTGCTTATATCCCGTCACAAAATAAAATTACAGGATTGAGTAAGGTGGCTCGCGTGGTTGATACTCTGGCCCGCCGTCCGCAAATTCAGGAACGGTTGACAACTGATATTGCTGACGTATTTGTAAAAGTGTTAAAACCGAAAGGTGTACTTGTTGTAATCGAGGCTGAGCATATGTGTATGGTAATGCGCGGGATTAAAAAGCCCGGTTCTTTCACCGTAACTTCTGCAATGCGCGGAATATTCAGAGAAATAGCAACCAGAACAGAAGCATTTGCTCTTATTAAAGGTTCATGAAGTATGCTTTTTCCACCATATAAAGAATTTATTTTGAAATTTCCATCCGGATATACAATCCCTTTAAATAAAAAAACTTGTATTATGGGCATTCTTAATATTACTCCGGATTCTTTTTCGGACGGCGGTGATTTTTTCAGTATTGATTCTGCTGTCAAACAGGCTGTATCTTTACAGGAAGAAGGAGCGGATATTCTGGATATTGGCGGAGAATCATCACGCCCCGGATCAAAACAAATATCGGTCGAAGAAGAGTTGTCCAGAATAGTCCCCATATTAAAAGAGCTTATTTCTATAATAAAAATTCCAATATCAGTTGATACTTATAAATCACGTGTGGCGGAAAGAGCAATAGAATTGGGTGCAGGTTTAATTAATGATATAAGTGCAATGCGTATGGATCCCGATATGCCAAAAATTGCGGCTGAAACAAATGTCCCAATCATTCTTATGCATATGCTTGGAAAACCGCAGACAATGCAAAATAATCCTCATTATAATTCTCTTATAGATGAAATAAAGCTTTTTTTTAAGGAAAGAATCGATTGCGCAAAGAGCGCCGGTATTAAACCGGAAAATATTATAATTGATCCGGGAATAGGATTTGGAAAAACACTGGAGCATAATTTGAAAATCATAAAATATTTAGACAGCTTCCACAGTCTTGGATTTCCGGTTTTAATAGGCACATCCCGAAAATCCATGATAGGAAACATATTAAATCTCCCTCCGAAAGAACGTCTTGAAGGAACATCGGCAACTGTAACAGCATCAATCCTAAACGGTGCTAATATTATTAGAGTTCATGATGTAAAAGAGATGAAACTTGTTGCCCTTATGGCAGATGCGATAAAAAATGTTTAATTATTTTATCGATGGTACAGAGTATTACCTGAATCTTGCTATGCAAGATTCAGGAATCGTCAATACATCCCGAAAACCTGCGCCTTCGGCGCACCGTACTGTTTAAGTACGGTTGCGTCGTAAATCACCTGCCAGACTCGTCTTTCGGGCGTCCTGGCAATTTTACCTGAATCTGAAGTGCAAGATTCAGGTAGTAGGTTTTGGGAATGCAAAAATTATTCTTTACAACCATGTAAAAATGTATTACAATTTTACATCATGATTACAAGACAAATTAAATTGCCAAAAAATCATTCATTTTTTTTGTTTGGCCCGCGCCAAACCGGGAAGACAACGCTGATACATCAATTATTCAC
>JACQWU010000296.1 GCA_016209155.1 Candidatus Desantisiibacteriota bacterium
GGAGATACAATTTATGTCCCGTTTTTGGGTGAGGAAGGGACATTACTCACTTCTGAAATTTATATACTTGGACAGGTAGCCCGTCCCGGTAAATATACATTTCCAGTAATGCCGAATGTGCTTGAAGCCATAACTCAGGCAGGGGGCGGTCTTCCTCAGGCATCTTTGCGGGCTGTAAGGATATTACGCGGGGATATGAAAAAACCTGAAATTATTATAGCTAATTTAGAAAAATTTCTGGAGACAGGGGATCCAAAACTTATTCCACAGCTTAAACCGGGGGATACAATTTATGTACCGGTTTTAGGTGATGAAGGAGATTTGGTAACAAGAGAAGAAAAAACAAAAAATATAATAAATATTATAGGTGAAGTAAGAGTCCCCGGGTCTTATCCTCTAACTGATCCCATACCTCTTTTACAGGCTATTCTTATGTCTGGCGGGCCTACATTTACTGCTGAGTTAAGCAAAATTAAGATTATCACTAATGTTCAAAAAGTCAGCCCTATGAAAGAATATAATGTAAAAGAATATGATTTTAATAAATATTTAGATAATGCGGATTTAAAAAATAATCCTATGGTCTATGCCGGAGATACAATAGTTATACCAAAATATGTATTCGAAGGAATAACTCTGGACAGGGAGGAGCCAAAATCCGATATAATTTATGTTCTTGGTGAAGCAGTAAAACCCGGGACTTATCAATTAAAATATAATACAAATCTCTGGCATATTCTGCAGCTTTCCGGAGGACCTACAAGTGAAGCTCAGATTGATGAGATAAAAATAGTTAAGGGATATGGAAATACCGGGTATCCCAAAACATTAATTGTGAATATGAATGATTACATGGATAAAAGTGATTTTACCGGTTTACCTAAGCTTCAAAATGGAGATACGGTTATCCTGCCTAAAAAATCTCATTTCTGGCGTGAGACTGTAAAGTTTTTTTCTGAAATTGCAATTATTCTTGGGGTAGTGAATCTGATTTCCAAGTAATATTTTAAGGAGTAATACCAGTGGATAGAATTTTGAAAGAAAATACTAAAAAAGGAACTATGAACTTTCGTTATTACTGGAGAATGCTTGCCAGGAGAAAGTGGTATTTTATTATACCGCTTGTACTTATACCGCTAATAGTTACTATCGGCAGTTTTTTTCTGACACCTGTTTACAGAGCTTCAACTATTTTACTTGTGGAAAATAAACTTAATCCCGGATTAATGATCGGCGGCGGCGGGGATGTTATAAATAAGATTTTAGGGCAAAAAATTGAAAGATTGATTTTAAGCCGTGAGTCTTTAGGTGAAGTGGTAGATAAGCTGGGTTTGGCGGAACAGCCCCAGGGATTGGTTTATAAAGAGGAAAGCGGAGCTACAAAACGTGATGCTATTATCAGTTTTCTTCAAAAGAATGGTGTTCAGGTTGCTTTTTACGGTGAGGGTGTTTTTGAAATAGGGACTTTTATTTCAGACCCTGAACTTGCAATGAAACTTGCCAATACTGTGGCTGAAGTTTTTATCAAGAAAAATAGTTACAGCAGAAGAGGCGAAGCGGATGAAACCACGAAATTCGTTTCAGAACAGCTTGAAGATTACAGAATAAAATTGGAGAAATCTGAGGAGGCTTTGCAAAAATATCAGCAGGTTAATCCGGAGGGTAAAAAACAAATTATCAGCTCAAAACTTGCAAATCTTGATGCAATGAAGGTTGAAACAGATCTTGTTCTTTTGCAGGCAAAGAGTAAATTAGCTTATCTGAAGAGTAATGCCAAAGATAATAAAGTTGTAGTTAAAAGCGATCCTCAGCTGATAGATGGTTTAAAGCGCCGTAAACTGGATTTAGAGATGTATTTAAGCAATCTCCTTTCCAGATATACAGAAGAATATGCCGAAGTTATCAGAGCAAAATCTGAGATTAAAAAAATAAATGATGAACTTGCTTTGAAACTGCAGGAACCGGCGGGTTCCTCATCTGATAATATTGATTCTGCCAAAGAAATTTATGAATTAGAAACAGGAATAAGGGGATTGGAAGATAAGAAAGTCAGTCTCGAAAAATTAACCGTTCAGTATAGTAATGAAATAAAGGATTTGCCCAAAGAAGAATTTGAATATTTACGGCTTGCAAGGGAAAGAGAAGCCAATGCAAGTATATATCAGATGCTTCTTAAAAACGTTGAAGAAGCTTCAATAATTCAGGCTTCAGAATATAAGGAAATGAGAAATACTTTTGTGGTTATTGATCCTGCGGTAAAACCGGCTGAACCTATCTTCCCTAACAGAATGTTTATTATTATCGGAGGTATTTTGGGAGGTTTGCTTTTTGGCGGAAGCGCAGTTATGGTTTTTGAATATTTTGATCATTCCATAAAAACATTAACTGAAGCAAAAGAATATCTGGGTTTGTCTATACTCGGTACAATTCCTAATGTTTTGTCATTTACAGAAGGCGGTAAAAATGAAATTATCGCAAAATATTTTGATGTTAATTCATTTGTTACCACAGAGTTTAGAAGACTACAGAAAAATATTATGAAGCTTAGACCGCATGACAGCCAGATAAAGACTTTTTCAATAACCAGCGCTTTGTCAGGTGAAGGTAAAACATTCGTAACAAGCTACCTTGCCGCTACTTTTGCCTTTACAAGTCCCGATAAAAAAATTATTGTTATAGATTTTGATCTGCGAATGCCCAGAATTCATGAAAATTTCGGAGTAAAGCAGAAAGAAGGCCTGTCTGAAATATTGCAGAAAAAAATATCGTTGGATAATGCAATAGTAAATACTTCCATCAGTAATTTATTTTTATTAACAGGCGGCCTTTCTATTGATAAGCCTTTTGAACTTTTAAATTCTCCGGAAATGAAACTTCTTTTTGAAGAGTTAAGAAATAAATTTGATATAATCATCATTGACAGCCCTGCAATTATTCCGGTCGGAGATATTGAAATTTTCAGTTCTCAAATAGACGGCTCAATTTTACTTTTCAGAGCAGGGAAAACTCCAAAAGAAATAATTTTACGCAGCAAATTTTTGCTCTCTGAGGCAGGTGTTCATCTTCTGGGAACAATAATTAATAATGCTGAGGATGTTTTACCTTATCATTTCAGTTCTGACTATTATAAGGGTAAATATTATAGTAAGGCAAAATGAAAAAGCATGTATCTATTTATATTTTGATTGATGCACTGGGATGGAATTATATAAAAGCGAGGCCATTCCTTGATAATATAGCAAAAACCAGGCAAAAAGTTAAAAGTGTTTTCGGATATAGCAGTGGTGTTATCCCGTCTATTGTAACCGGTAAATATCCATTTTTGCATAAACATTGGTCCCTGTTTTTTTATTCTCCGCTTAATTCTCCGTTCAGGTGGCAGAAAAAATTTTCTTTTATTCCAAACAGGTGGTTTAATACACGCGCCGGTAGAAAAATTGTTGAAGAGATATCTAAAAAGTTAATGGGATATAAAGGGTACTTTGAAACTTATTTAATTCCCGTAGAATATCTATCTTTATTTGATATAAGTGAAAAAAAGAATATCTATAAACCGGGAGGTATAAGAGAAGGTAAATCTATTTTTGATGTCTGGGCAGAGAATAAAATTAATTATTCGTGTCTTTCATATCCCATGCAGGATAATGAAATCTGGGCGGAAGCTTTAAAGAATATAGAAAAAAAGGAAACAGGGGTGTATTTTATATATCTTGCCGACCTGGATGCTTTCCTGCACCGCTATTGCAAGGACAGTCAAATGGTTAATGAGAAAATAAGCTGGTATGAAAAAGAAATTTTAAAATTATATAATAAGGCTTGTGAATTTTTTTCTAATGTTGATTTATATGTTTTTTCGGATCACGGGATGGCGCCTGTTTATAAGTCATATGATCTTAAATCAGAAATTAATGATCTGAAATTGAAAATACCCGAGGATTATGTCGTAATATATGATTCCACAATGGCACGATTCTGGTTTTTTAAAAGCAGTGCAAAAGAAAAAATTTTAGAATTACTTAAAACTAAATCATACGGCCGTATACTGAGTGAGAAGGAGAAGAAAGATTTTGGTATAAATTTTGAAAATAATCAGTATGGAGAAGTTATATTTTTAATGGAGACAGGTTCTGTTATAAACCCGAGTTTTATGGGCAGCACCGCACCTTCGGGGATGCATGGATTTGATATAAATGATGAAACAATGGATGCGGCGTTTATAAGTAATACGAATATAAATAGTAATCCGGTTGATGTTAAAGATTTTTTTAAAATCATGAGTCCTTAATAAGGAGAAAAAAATGAAGAATAAAACAACAGTCAACTCACTAATAAAAATGAAGCAGGAAAATAAAAAAATTACAATGCTTACAGCTTATGATTATCCAATGAGTGTTATTTTAAATGAAATAGGCATAGATATAATTCTTGTCGGTGATTCATTGGGTATGGTTGTACTGGGTTATGAAAATACTTTATCTGTTACGGTTGATGATGTTATTTATCATACGAAAGCGGTTGCGCGCGGTAATTCATCAGCTTTTTTAGTTTCAGATATGCCGTTTCTATCATATAAAATAAGCATCCAGGATGCTGTACAAAATGCCGGAAGAATGATTCAGCAGGGCGGAGCTCATGGAGTAAAAATAGAGGGCGGGGCAGGAACAAGCGATATTGTAAAAGCTATGATATCAGCTGATATCCCTGTCAAGGGACATATTGGTGTTACTCCGCAGGCTATTTTTCAGGCGGGCGGATATGGATTAAAAGGCGGATCAGAAAAAGAAGCGCAAAAACTTTTAAATGACGCAAAAGAATTGGAAAAAGCAGGGGTCTTTTCTATTGTACTGGAAAAAATTCCGCAGGAATTAGCTAAAGAAATAACCGAGTCTATAAAAGTCCCCACCATAAGCATTGGAGCGGGGGTATATTGTGACGGACAGGTATTGGTAACGCATGATTTACTGGGAATGTTCGATAAATTTATACCGCGTTTTGCAAAAAAATATGTTGATCTGCGGTCTGTAATAAAAAATGCTGTCAGTCAGTATAAACAGGAAGTAGAAGAAGGTAAGTTCCCGGGCAAGGAGCATAGTTATTCAATTAATGATTAGGAGTAGATTATGGATGGAAAAGCAATCAGAGATAAAGTAATTTTAGCATTAGATGTAGAAAATAAAGATATAGCGGAGAAATATTTAAAACTTCTGGAAGATAAATTATCAGTAATTAAAATAGGAAGTTATCTCTATACTCAGGAGGGTCCGGATATTGTAAAGAGAGTTCATGATCACGGGATGAAAGTTTTTCTTGATTTGAAATTTCACGATATTCCGCATACTGTGGCTAAAACAGCCCGTATTGTAACTTCATTGGGTGTATATATGTTTACAATTCATACTTCAGGCGGGAAAGAAATGATGCGGGCCTGCAAAGAAAGCGTGCTGAAATCCGCAGAAGAGCTGGGTGTTGTTCCGCCAAAGATTGTCGGTGTGACTGTTTTAAGCAGTATAGATGACAAAATATTAAAAAAAGAATTAAAGATCGGGAAAAAAAGACGAAGTTATGTCAAGATTCTCTCTGCTTTTGCTTTTTATTCAGGGCTTGACGGTGTTGTTGCCTCCGGAGAAGAAATAAAAAATATTAAAAAAATTTTAAATAAAGATTTTTTATTAGTCGTACCGGGAATAAGACCGTCATGGTTTATAGAAGCGGATGATCAGAAAAAAGCCTTAACGCCGAAAGAAGCGCTGGCACTTGGCGCTGATTACCTTGTTATAGGCAGACCCGTTTTAAAAAGTCCAGACCCGAGGCATGAAATGGATAGAGTATATGAGGAAATACTTCATATAAAATAAATTTAAGCCGATAAAATAAAAAAAGAAAATGGAGGTTATATGGCGGTAAAGAAACGTATACTCACCGGCGACAGACCCACCGGTAAATTGCATCTTGGGCATTATGTAGGATCATTAATCAATCGTGTTAAACTCCAGGATGAATATGATACTTTTGTTATTATAGCGGATATGCAGGCTTTAACTACAAATTTTAAACAGCCTGAAAAATTGGGACAGGACATAAGAGAAGTTGCCATGGATTATATGGCAGTAGGTATTGATCCGGAAAAAGCCACTATTTTTATCCAATCCTACATTCCTGAAATTGCCGAACTTACAATGTATTATTCAATGTTTACAACTGTTAATACGCTTCGTCATAATCCGACAGTTAAAACTGAAGCTAAAGAAAGAGGATATCAGGAGATGATGTATGGTTTTCTTGGTTATCCGGTAAGCCAGGCGGCTGATATAAGTATATTCAAAGCTCATCTTGTCCCCGTAGGACAGGATCAGGTCCCGCATATTGAACTTACCAGAAAAATAGTACGGCAATTTAATGAACTCTATAAACCTGTTCTGATTGAACCTGACGCTTTAATAAGCGAAGTCCCGAGATTGATTGGACTTGACGGCGGCAGTAAAATGAGCAAGAGTTTAAATAATGCAATATATTTGTCAGATAAAGAGGAAGTAATCGGTAAACAGATACGCACAGCTGTTACAGATCCCGCACGCATACATCCGACAGATCCGGGACATCCTGAAATTTGCACAATATATGCTTATCATAATGTTTTTAATAAAGAGTTTGTCCCCGAAGTTACAGTATTGTGCAGGGAAGGTAAAATAGGCTGTGTTGCGTGTAAAAGTAAATTAACAAAAGTTTTAAATGCTTTTTTAGTTCCGATAAGAGAAAAAAGAAAAGAACTGGAAGCAAAACCTGCATTGCTTGATGAAATTTTGATAGAAGGAACAAAAAAAGCGCATAAAGTGGCTAAGTTAACTATGGAGGAAGTAAGAGATGTTATGGGGCTTAACTATTTTAAAAAACAGGGAAATTAAAAGTGAAATTTTTGTATAGAATATTATTAATATGTATTATATTTAACATACAACTTAATGCTGAAGTTATTAAGTCCGGCACACCTGCCGGTAAGAAAAAAGATATTTCGTCTTATCAGAATAAATTTAAAGATGATGAAATATTGGTAAAGTTTAAAGCATCATCGTCTAAATCCTCAAGAAACAAAATTAATAAAAGAATAAATGCCTCAGTTAAAAATACATTCAAAAAAACTCAGGTTTCTCTGATTAAAATTCCCTCCAGTATGAAGATCCATGAAGCTTTAAAATATTATAAAAATAACCAAAATGTTGAATATGCGGAACCTAATTATATTGTTCAAATTAATTCAATCTTCCCTGACGATCCGAGGTTTGACGAACTGTGGGGTTTACATAATACAGGACAGTCAGGCGGAGTAAATGATGCGGATATCGACGCGCCTGAAGCATGGGAGCAATTTAAAGGTGATTCCACATTAATAGTAGCAGTAATCGATACGGGAATTGATTATACACATGAAGATTTAAAGGGTAATTTATGGATAAACGAATCTGAAACAGAAGACGGAATAGATAATGACGGTAATGGATATATTGATGATATTCACGGAATTAATGCAATAACAGACAGCGGTGATCCCATGGATGATTACGGGCACGGGACACATGTATCAGGGACAATAGGAGCTGTCGGCGGCAACGGGATAGGGGTAACCGGTGTGAATTGGAATGTTAAACTTATGGGTTTAAAATGGCTTGGCAGAGAAGGCAGCGGTTCTATATCTGATGCAATTAAATGTATCGAATATATTTTAGATATGAAAGAAAAAGGTGTGAATATTAAAATTTCTAATAATAGCTGGGGACTTTATTCTTATTCATTAAGTCTTTATGATGCTGTCAAATCACTTAGAGATAAGGGAGTAATATTTGTTGCTGCCGCGGGGAATTCAAGCCTTGATAATGATGAAATACCGTCATATCCATGCAGTTATAATCTGGATAATATTATTTCTGTTGCAGCAACTGACAGTAATGACACAAGGGCTTCTTTTTCAAATGTAGGTCCTACTTGCGTTGACATTGGTGCACCTGGTGTTGGAATTGCATCAACTA
>JACQWU010000297.1 GCA_016209155.1 Candidatus Desantisiibacteriota bacterium
AAACATTGTGATCAGATAACCGGTTATTTCATCAATTACTATCTGAGACGGGTCTTTACGGCCAAAAAAATCTTCACAATAACTAACAGTCATATACCCGGTTATGAAAAATAAAAAACAGATTCCAATATAAATATATAGATTATTAAACAATTTCATTAATAAAAAATAAATGACTATTCCAACCAGAGTACCGGCGGTTCCCGGGAATATGGGAAAATACCCTGAATAAAAACCGGTTGCTAAAAATACTGCTAAATTTTTCATATATACTTAAAATTCCTTTGAAAATATATTTTTATTTTTTATAAAGTAATTTAATCCTGATATAAATGTTATAACAACAGTTATTAACATTAAATAATAAGGTATTGAAGGAAAAATTGAAAGTATTAATTTCCCCTGCATCCCGCCGTGTTGTGTCAGCATATTATCAAAGTTATTTTTATTAATATATGTAAAAGTTTTTGTGAAAATTTGTAATACCTGAATAACAATGATTGACAGGAGCTGGGTAGTGGTCTTATATTTTCCAAGTTTATCAGCGTCTATAATTTTATGTTCAAGACTTGCAAGTATACGCAGTCCCATTACTGCAAATTCACGGCTGATAATTATTATAGCCATCCATGCCGGAATTACTGCATCCTGCACTAAAAAAAATAATGCGGAAGTTATAAGAAATTTATCAGCCAGAGGATCAATAATTTTCCCGAAATTGGTAACCTCGCCTATTTCACGTGCTATTTTTCCATCATATAGATCACTTATAGCAGCAGCAATAAATATTAAAATCGCTATATAACGTATAAATAATCCCTCAAAAGTCATTAAAAAAGTAAAAATAAATGCAGCCAGGAACCTATATAGAGTAATACGATTAGGTATATTCATAATTTAAATTTCCTTTGCAGCTGGTTTTTAATGAACATGGGGACCAGCGTATCAATGTTACCCCCATACTGCGCTATTTCTTTAACAAGGCTGGAGCTTAAATAGGAATAAATCCCATTTGGTATCATGAAAATAGTCTCTATATCATTTGCAAGCTGGCGGTTCATCAGTGCCATTTGGAATTCATAGTCGAAATCAGATATGGCGCGCACACCGCGAATAACAACCTGTGCATTTTTCTTTTTAACAAAATCAACCAGTAACTCATCGAAAGGTTCAATTTTTATATTTTTTAAACCCTTTAATGAGTGCTCCAGCATAAATATTCTTTCTTCCAGACTGAAAAGAGTAGATTTTTTAGGATGGAACATTACTGCAACAATAATTTTATTGAAAATTTTAATTCCGCGTTTTATTATATCAATGTGTCCATTTGTTACCGGATCAAATGTACCCGGATATACAGCTGTTTTTTTCATATTAAACACCTTTCATTCATAAAAAGAAATTCCAATATTACCATATAAATTCTGTCTTTTCAAATTCATTGATCCTATTTTAGGCGGAACATCTTGAAAATAAGGCGGATCTAAAAATATAATATCAAATTTGTTCTGCTTTTTATATAAAATTTTTAAGGCAATATCTGCACTCTTCAAATATACCTCTCCATTTGTAAAATCAAGAAGGCTAAGGTTGTCCCTTATTAAACGGTAATTATTAATATCCTGTTCAATAAAAGTACATGCTTTTGCGCCGCGGCTTAAAGCTTCTATCCCGACAGCACCCGAACCTGCAAAAAGATCCAGTACTTCAGCATTTTCAATGTAAGGAGTAAGGATATTAAATAAAGCTTCTCTGACCTTATCAGAAGTCGGACGTATTTTATTAAGCTTTGGATTTATTTTTTTTAAATAACGGTGACAGGCAATCCCGCCTATTATTCTTTGCATGTTATCTCATTTCATAATGCTGAATCAAATAATTCTCCGGATAACCATTTATTTATCTTCGGGAAGGATATTAAAATAAGAATAATATTATAAAAAGTTCCCGGGAATAGAATATAGACAAAGGTATCAGAAAAAGAAATATTAGATCCGAAAATTTTTAATAGTAAATAAACTATACCGCTATACAGCAAGGTGGAAATAAAAGCTATTATAGATTGAATTATTTTATTAATATTATAGAAATTTTTATTGAATATCCCTATAATAAAACCTGTTAATGTTCTGGCAAACGCGTTTAGTCCAAGCATTCCTCCGCATAGTATATCTTCTGCAAGTCCGGCAAGAAAACCGAATGTCATCCCCTTTTCTGATCCCTCCAAAAGTGAAACGCTTACAACTAAAACAAGTATAAAATCAGGCTTAACATGATGTATATCAAACCATGTCAATACTGTTGCCTGTATCAGGATTCCTATAATTATTAAAATTATTTTTTTTTATATTATTCATTCTTCTGCCATGAAAGTGCCGGGATTCTCTATTATTAAAACTTCTTCAATCTTATAAAAATTTACATAAGGCACAACTTCAACATTTTGAAAAAGTCCATAATTTTTTTTTTCGATTTTACTTACAACTCCGAGTGGAAGTCCTTTGGGAAATATACCTCCAAGACCTGAGGTACTTACTATATCCCCATGTTTTATGTCTTCCATGCGTGAAATATACTCAAGACGGCATACTTTTTCCGAGAATCCTTTTAAAACGCCTATCGCCCTGCTCCGTTCAATTATTGCTCCGACTGCGCTATTTATATCGAGGATTAATTGAACCTTTGACCTTGATTTTGAAACCTCAATTATTTTACCTATTACACCGTTAGTGGAAATTACAACCATATTTTCCTTTATCCCGTTTTTAGAACCTTTATCAATAAGAATTGTATTAAACCAGTTAGTGGGATCCTTCCCTACTACTTCAGATGAAATAAGGCTATACTGGTAATGCTGTGATAAATTAAGCAGCTTTCTAAGCCGCTTGTTTTCGATAAAACATTCAGAATAAATCCTCTCTTTTTGTTTATATTTATCTATATATTTTTTTAATTTTTTATTTTCTTTTCTTAAGTAGCCAAATTCAGCAATATCTGCATATATTTCTCTTGCTTCTTTTTCAATGCGAATTGCCACCTTTTGAAAAGGAGCAAGAATCCATAAGCCTGTTTTCTTTATTAAACTGGTACGCGGCGGACGGTTTATTTGTGTGGTTAAAAGAATAATAGAAAATAATAAAAAAAATATCAGTGAAAAATATTTACGTGTAGTTTTATTTAAAACTTTGGTCATAACGCTTTTCCATGAAACAAATTTTAGATATAATCGCCCTGAACCCTTTTGATATCAGCGCCAAGTTTTACTAATTTATCTTCAATCTTTTCATATCCCCTATCAAGATGATATATTCTATGTATATGTGTTTCTCCATGGGCTAAGAGTCCGGCAATTATAAGAGCGGCGCTTGCCCGCAGATCGCTTGCCATAACATGTGCACCTGTAAGATAAGGAGCTCCGTTTATTATAGCGCTTTCACCCTCTATTTGAATTTTTGCTCCCATCCGGTTAAGTTCTGCTACATGGATGAAGCGATTTTCAAAAACTGTTTCAGTAATAACACTTTGTCCCCGGGCGATACAAAGAAGAGCCATAAACTGAGCCTGTATATCAGTTGGAAAACCCGGATATGGCATTGTTCTTATATTTACCGGTTTTAATTCATGAATTCTTCTGACACGTATATCATCATTCTCAATCTCAATTTTTCCTCCGGCTTCTTCGACTTTAGCGATTACTGTTTTTAAATGATCATAACGTGAGTTTTTAATTAATATATTTCCACCGGTGGCAAGTGCAGCAACCATAAAAGTGCCTGTTTCAATTCTATCCGGGATGATTTTGTAATCTGCTCCGTGCAGTCCTTTTTCAAATTGTCCATCAATAATAATATTGTTAGTTCCCGCACCTTTTATTTTTGCCCCCATAGATATTAGAAAATCCGCAAGATCAACTATTTCAGGTTCACACGCGGCATTCTCAATTATAGTCTCTCCTTTGGCAAGTGCAGCTGCTATCATAATATTTTCTGTAGCTCCCACACTTGGAAAATCCAGGAATATTTTACCGCCGCGCAAAGGTCCTGAACATGAAGCTTCAATGTATCCATATCCAATTTCTATTTTAGCTCCCAGAGCCTCAAAACCTTTAAGATGAATATTTACAGGACGGACTCCTATGGCGCATCCTCCCGGCATGGATACCTTTGCTTTGCCAAAACGCGCAAGAAGCGGTCCCAATACCAGAAAAGAAGCCCGCATTGTTTTAACAAGTTCATAAGGCGCTTCAAAAGAGGTGATATCCGATGCGTCAATATTTATTGTATCTTCCGTCCTGCTAATTTTCGCACCCAGAGTGCTTATGACCTGTCCCATTGTGGAGACATCCCTTATAGCGGGTACATTTTTTATATTGCATTTATCTTTTGTAAGTATTACCGCTGCCATGATAGGCAGAACCGCATTTTTAGAGCCGCTGATTGTGACTGTTCCTTCCAATTTTTTACCGCCGGTAATTAATATTTTATCCATTTTTTTCTCTTTAATGTTTAAAAAATAATCATATCAAATTTAGCAATAAATGTCATGTTATTTTTTTAATTGTGATCATCCATTGACTTTATTCGCACATAGTGATATATTTTAGATGATTGCGGATTAGTGTGAATTATATTGCATAATCCGCAAAGAATAAAATAAATTTATTCTTTGCGGATTATTTTGGAGATTATATGTTTGTTGGACGAGAACAGGAATTAAAAAAATTAGAGAATGCCTATAAATCTTCAAAAGGTGAACTCTTTGTAATATATGGCCGGAGACGTATAGGTAAAAGTATGCTTGTAAGCCATTTTGGCAAAGACAAGCATGACTTTATTAAATTTGAAGCCCTGGAAAATGAAAACACGGCTGCCCAGATACGCCACTTTTCTAAAACTCTTGCAAAATATACAAAAGACCCGCTACTTGATAGTATTAATTTTAATAAATGGGACAATGTATTTACATTTATTACCGAACGGCTTATTTTGCATAGAAAAAGCGATCATAAACTTACTCTGTTTTTTGATGAAGTGCAGTGGATGGCTTCCGGCAGGAGTGAATTGATAAGCATCATCAAATACTACTGGGATAATCATTGGAAAGACAATAATGTTATGCTTATTCTATGTGGTTCAATTGCTTCATTCATGGTGCGTAAAATTATAAAATCAAAAGCTTTGTATGGCAGGATAACCGGCGAAATTCTACTTAAAGGTTTATTGCCAAATGAAGCGGCGCTTATTTTACGCGATAAACGTTCACCTGCGGAAATATTAAAATATATGTTGATATTCGGGGGAGTGCCAAAATATTTGGAAATGATTAATCGTTCGATTTCTTTTAATCTTAATATAAATGAATTGTGCTTTTCAAAAGATAGCATATTGGCTAAGGAGATGAACAAAATATTTTATAGCCAGTTTAGAGAGCCGGCGCTCTATAAACGTATTGCAATGCTTCTTAATGAAAATAATCGATCTTTTGGAGAAATTGGGAAAGTATTAAAAGTTCATTCAGGCGGCGGATTGAAATCATACCTTCAAAATCTGGAAGATGCTGAAATAATAAAATCATACGTTCCATTTGACAGGGATGATTCAACAAAATTCAGAAAATATACACTAAGTGATGAATATATGATTTTTTATTTCAAGTATGTCGCACCAAATTTGCGTATAATAAATGAGAGTACCTCACATCAGATCTTTGAACGATTGGTTAAAAACAGTTTTGATTTATGGTTAGGCTTTGCTTTTGAACGTTTTTGTATAAAACACGCGGGCTACATAGCGGAAAAACTCGGTTTTGGCAATGAAATGCTTAATGCGGCGCCATACTTTGGCAGAGAAGATAATAAATTTCAAATAGATCTACTATTCAGAAGGTCGGACAATATAATCACATTATGTGAAGTCAAACATTATAACAGGGAAATAGAAACATCAATTATTCCTGAAGTTGAACGGAAATGTAAGCTAATTAAAATACCAAGGAATTATACTCTCGAAAAAGCTATTATCAGTTTATATGGCCCTGATAAATCCTTATTGGAAAGCGGCTATTTCAATTATTCCCTTACTTTAAATGACATATTGCGGAAATAATCGCTTTTTATATTTAAATCAATGTCCTGATTCAATCATTAAAAGCTAAAATGGGAAACAATTCTTGACTATACTGATAAAAGCGCTGTATATTGCTAAAACAAAAGGTAGAAATAGTGTAATTGCATATAATGAATGACCAGTCTGAGAGCATAGAGGGTTAATAATTTAATATGTCGAGTAAAAATAAATATTCTTATAATATTTTTAATGCTTTAAAAAACAAAATTACTAAAAGTGCCGGTAAAATAATCATTTCCAGAAAATTAGAGCAATGGCTTAAGAATAATAGAACCGGTTTTTTTGAAAATTTTAAAATACATGAAATAAGAAAAAAAACATTAAAATATATAGAACATCAGCGGCTTAAAGAAAGCCCGTATGGCCAATTCAGATATTCTGAAAGCCAAACTAAACCGGTACTTTATGCCTCTTTATATGCCGCACTTATCCGGTCTCTTTACCGTGATCTCGATAATCTAAGTGATATTCAAAAAAAAGAATGGATAAATTATATCCAATCATTTCAGTCAGAAGATGATGGATTATTTAAGGATAATATTATTAATAATGAATTGGCTGCTGATTCTGACTGGTGGGGATGGAGGCATTTGACTCTTCATGCTCTTATGGCTTTAACGGCTCTTGGTGCAGCTGCAGAGAAAAAAATTAAAATAATAGAGCCATTCAAGGATATAAAATATACACTTAATTGGCTCGAAGAAAGAGATTGGGTAATCAGCCCTGCGGATACAAGTAATGAAGTCCAAAATTATATTTCAATGCTTCAATATATAAGGGATTTTCATCATGAGGATTGGGCAAATAAGTCTCTTGAAAAAATTTATACTTTTTTAAATAAAATACAGGATCCAAAAACCGGATTATGGGGAGTGCGATTTGATAATCCTCTTTATTTATCTCTTGGTGTGCAGACAGGCTACCACTTATGGCTTCTGTATTTTTATGATAGAAAACCTGTCCAATATATGGAAAGGATAATTGATAGTTGTCTTTTTACACAAAATAAATTTGGAGGGTTTGGCGTACAAAAAAATTCAAGCGCATGTGAGGATATTGATTCAATAGATCCGCTGGCAAGATTGTCTTGTTTTACTGATTATAGAAAAAAAGATATTCAATTGGGTTTACAAAAAGCTTTGCTGTGGATTTTTGCAAATATGAATGAAGACGGCGGTTTTGTTTTCAGAAGAATGGAACCGTTTACATACGGACATTATCTCATGTCCTCAGGTAAAGATGAGAGCGCAATGTTCCCTACATGGTTTAGAACATTATCTCTTGCATATATAGGTAAATGCATGCCGGACTCTTTGCCGGGAAATTTTGATTGGCAATTCATTAATTGTCCCGGTCTTACATTCTGGCGGAAGTAAAAAACAAAAGGATAAAAAATAGTGGAAGAAGATAGAATAACTGCATTTGATATAAAAACTAAAATAGTAAAATCCCTTAAATGGACTATTTTAATGGAAATAGTTATACGCCTTATTCAGCCTGTTACTATCCTTTTTCTCACTAGAATCTTATCTCCGTCAGATTTTGGACTTGTCGGAGTAGCAACTATAATAATTGGATTCTCTACTATATTTCAGGATTTTGGACTGGGGAAAACCCTTATTCAACGGGAGCAGGATATAGAAAAATCCGCAAATATTGTTTTTTGGACTAATATCGGATTATCTCTTTTTATATATATAATTCTTTACATCAGCGCTCCTTTATTATCCGGATTTTTTCATGAACAAAAAGTAGTCAATGTGCTTAGAGTTTTATGCTTACAGATAATTCTCTCTGGTTTTATTTCTGTCCATCAGGCACTACTTCAGCGTAAATTTCAATTTAAGCAGCTTTTTATTATCAAGATATGCACCGCTTTTGTCCCGGTACTGTTTTCAATACCGCTGGCATTAAAAGGTTACGGGGTTTGGGCTTTAATTATTGGAACTCTTGCCGGCGGAGTGATTCAGATTATAATCTATTGGAAAATAAGTCCATGGAGACCTGAGCTCAGCTACGATTTTATTGTAGCCAGGCAATTGATAGGTTTTAGCAGCTGGGTTACTTCAGATGCGCTCCTGAGCTGGCTGGTAACATATGGAGATTCAATCATGATAGGTCATTCTCTTAATATAAAAGAAATGGGAATCTATCGTATCGGGACAAATATTGTTGTAGCTGTTATTGGAATTTTCATGAATCCTTTCCTGCCTGTTGTGTACTCGGCTTTTTCAAGATTACAGTCGAATTTACCGGAGACAAAACAATTGTTTATGAAAATGACGAAATTTATAAGTGCTATATCTTTATTTGTAGGATTCGGGCTTGCTGTTTTTGCTTATCCTATTTCTAAACTTATTTTCGGACAAAAATGGCATGGGATAGAAATTGTCATTATCTGCATAGGAATAAAGGAAGCGATTTCATGGATCGTCGGAATAAATTCAGCAGTATATACAGCTGTCGGAAGACCGGACTTAAATTCCAGGGTTCATGTTATTCAATTACTATGGTATCTCCCTCTATATATATTTTTCCCTTCTTTTGGACTGGAAATTTTTTGTATAGCATATATATGCGCTGCCTGTATTTCAATGTTTTTGCATATTTATTATTCGAACAAAATTTTGGATTACGGCTGGATTAAACTTATAAAAAATATCAGGATTTTATTAATCGCAACTTTACTTTCTGTAACAGCAGTATTATTTAGTCATAGTATATTCGGTATTCCTTTTTATTTATTTGATCTATTGATTAATGGTATAATTTTTGTTTTGATCTATTTTCTGGTTATTTTTTTAAATGATAGAAAATTTATCTTAAATTTGTTTGATTTAGCAAGAAATTCAATGGCAAAATGAATAATATAAAACCAAAAGAATATGATAATAATATAGATTATGCTTCTCCATACCATTGGAATATCGATCGCAGCGATTTAAATGGCGGAGTTGAATATTTTGGTTATATAGAATTGGTTGCGAATAAGTGTAAGGAGCTTGCATCCAAAAAAATTCTGGATGTCGGATGCGGGGATGGAAAAGCAACTGATGTAATTCAAAAAATCACAAATGCCGATGTTACAGGTATTGATATTTCTGATAGAGCTATAGCGTTTGCACAACTTTTATCGGCTAAACCAGCTTTCAAAAATATCAACATTTTTGACATTGAAGACAGCTTTGATACTGTTATCATGATTGAGGTTCTTGAACATCTGGAAGCTGACATGGCTTTAAAATTCTTAAAAAAAATTTATCAAATTATGAAGGACAGTGGTTCTTTAATTATTACAGTACCGAGTAATCTGTTCCCTATGCTTCATCCCGGGCATGTAAGGCATTTTAATAAAAATGATTTAGAAAAAGTTCTGAACAGCAGCGGTTTTATTATCAAGGAAGTGATTTTTCAACACAATATGTTATTTGACCGCAGGTTCGGAATATCTTTTCCTATCAGGACTATGTTGAGATTATTAAGCAGCAGATTTTTTAAATCATCTGTACTTGACAGGGTATTATCAAAGATATACAATAAATATTTCAATATTACCATAGAAAAATATGCGGGGAGAATAATCGCTATAGCTAAAAAAGGAAACCTATGATTATCGCTAAATATTAGGGAGGATAAAATGTGTCAATTTAATTCATCAGACTGTAAGAAATTATCACAATATTTTTATGTTTTTTTAATTTTCATATTTTTTTTACTGACAGGTTGCGGTCAGGATACAAATAAAAAAACCGATCAACTTAATTCTGACGATACTACTAAAACAGACAATACCGCTAAAACTACAGATACTACTAAAATTACAGATACTACAAATATCATTGATAGCGAAGATACTACAACAATAAATTCTGCAGGGAATACTGTATCTGTCGCAGATATTGCAGCATTTGCGGATAATCTTTACAGCCTTAAAGAGGAATCATCTGAAGAATCTTCCTCAGTACTAAACGGGGAACTGCAAAAATTTTTCAAATCATTAGGAATGGCTGTTCTTGCAAATAATAACGAGACGGACTTTACTGCCGAGATTAATGCCGGCAGACCGGCTCTTCTTGAAATGCAGATAGATGCTATTTTGCGCGGATTAAAAAATAATCAATTTTACAGTATTCGCTCATGGGTAGTTTCCATGACGGAATTCGATATCCAAACAATTGATCCTTCGGAATCCTTCACCTACGAATTTCTCACGGAAAAAATGATGGAGATTGCAGTAACCGATAATTACACAGTAGATACTTATCTTCTCGGATTAGTTATACAGCTTGGACGTGCGCGTGCGCGAAAGGCCAGATTAACTGAAATTGATACTGTCTGGAGTGATGGGATGCTCGATCCCCTGCAGCTTGAACTTCTGAATTTGGCTGTTTTTTTTGGTTCCAGTCAGCGTTCAGGAGTTTCCGGCAGACTAGTGAAAGAACTGCCTTCATCTGTTATGTGGCCGATAGAACAAATTTTAGATACCATAATGGAAGAATGGACGAAGATGCCGATCGACCCGAAAGGTGCTGCACAGGCTACGCTGGCCGCATCACTGCTTTTATATGGTCATACGGTTACAGTTGAGGCAGATAATTCCCAATTACACCATAAACATCCCGAGAATCCGGATGAAGTGCCATGGAATACACAGGTACGCGCATATGTAGAGTTTACCGATAAGTACGATGATTACGACCGGTTATGGCTTGAAAGGCTTTCAGGAGCAACCATCCCCCTGCCCGGTCCGCGTTCAGGGATTGAGGTAAAGTGGGAGGCATGGGATATTGAAAAACATGGATCTTTTGAATTCTCGCAGACAACTACCAATAACGAGGGAAAAGTAATAACCTACTGGAAAACAATAGATGAGATAGTACCAAAACCTCTTCGGCGTATCGAAAAGTACACTACAGGACTCATTCTATGTAAAGCAACCGGTTTACTGCCGGCAAAATGGCGTAATCTTGAGTTGATTACATCAAGTACAACCGGTGCAGTCGGACAAGTCCGCATGCAGATTGGATATTATGAAATGCCGAATTTAACCCTTGACTTCGAATCCAAGCAAATTATAACAAGCAAAGAACCATTTGAAGGACGCGTTGTCGGCTTGCAGATCCCGATGGAACTTGTGCGTCCGAATCCGGACAACCTTGACGGAGCATATTATAAAGCAGAACGCGCATTGAGTTATCCTACCGCTACATTTCAGCCGGATATTGACAAATGCACATGGACATTCCGTGTTAATTCACCAGGATACATCAGGGCGGAACTGCCTGTTCCGGATGAATCGGCAACAGAACTGACCCTGTTCCTGCTTCCCGGAAACTACGCTGAAGGACCTAATGAATTTTTTTCAATTGTCTGTCCAAAAGTACCGCCGCAGAATGGCATCACTGTTTTCTGGTGGACAGGGTGGGGAACACACTATGAAAACCGAATGTCAGAATCAATCGGACCGCTTCAGGCGCCTCGCTATGTATTCACAGAACAAGTTGGGACAACTCCGCTTTTCTCACATGAGGGCTCCGGAGTAATAACTCAAAGTAAAGAGACATTCACTAACTATACAAAGATAACTATTACAGCAAATGACTGAATTTTAAAAAATAGAAATGGTTCTTTTTTATGACTTGGTTAATATTTGCATTTCTGACAGCTTTATTTGAATCCCTTAAAGATGTTTCAAGCAAGATGAACTTGAGAAATATTGATGAGTATATTATTTCATGGTCACTGCGTTTTTTTGCATTACCTTTTTTAATCCCACTTTTATTTTTTACTAAAATCCCATCTTTAGGAACCCAATTTTGGATTGCATTGCTTGTTGGAGGCTCTCTTAATGTATTTACAACAATTCTTTATATGAAAGCAATAAAGGCTTCAGATTTATCCATTACAGTTCCGATGGTTACTTTCACTCCATTATTTCTTTTATTAACCTCGCCTTTTATGGTTGGTGAATTTCCTGGTATTTATGGTATAATTGGAATTGTTTTGGTTGTTCTGGGTTCCTATGTATTAAATATTAAACAAAGGCATAAAGGATATTTTGCACCTTTTCGAGCGCTTCTTAAAGAAAAAGGGCCAAAACTAATGCTTCTCGTAGCTTTCATATGGAGTATAACATCTAATTTTGATAAAATTGGCGTAAAAAATTCTTCGTCAATTTTTTGGGCTATTGTAATGAACATATTTCTGACAATAGCAATGTTTCCAATAATGCTATATAAATCGCAAGGAAGTATAAAACAAATTATAGTAAATTATAAAGCTCTAATTCCAATAGGGTTATTTAGTGCTTTGGTATTAGTATCCCAAATGACTGCACTAAATTTAACTCTTGTTGCAAATGTTATTTCAATAAAGCGGACAAGTACAATATTGAGTGTATTCCTGGGTTATTTTATTTTCAAAGAGAAGGGTATGACTGAAAGATTACTTGGTGTTGTAATAATGGTTGCCGGAGTTTTGTTCATAACGTTATCTTGATTAGAATTTTTGGTAGGGGTTCGATTCATCGAACCCGTTTACGGGCTTTATAAATCAAGTCCCTACAATATAAAATTTTCATTTTTTATCAAAATGGGGAATTCTTGTTTTCTCACATTTATAATTGATTTTATTATAAATGTTATAGAACAGTAATTCTTGGTGAATTAAAAAACCCTTGGGATTACTTCGCGGAGTTTACACTGAGTGAAATTAATGCGCTCGCAATGGCTAAAATTTAGTAATGTATCATTCTGAAGAACTTTATCCTGAAGTAATCTCCTGGTCATTTTTACATAGAATTGCTGAGTGATAGATATTCCTGCTTGACAAAACATATAGTTTAATTAATAATTGAATTTAATGCTGGAGTAGTGCTTGCCCCCTATCAAACTTATTATAAACATAAAATGAAATAAGGAGATATATATGTCAGATAAAGATAGCTATTCTATAGAAGAGATTATTGGCTCTGCTGAACTTCAAGATTCATTATTACAGAGTTATCGTAATTTTCATTTAACTGTTCAATCAATTTTTATTGCAATTGGTGCAGGTATATTTGTAACAATTTTATCCTTTAAAGAACAGTTACAAGCGTATTTTGCCATCACAATTTTGTTAGCTATTTTTTTACTTAGTGCATACCTTTTATGGTGTATGCGCAATATGATAACGGAAAGAGGAAAAGATGTAGATTTCTGGCATGTAGAATTAATTAAAGCTGAACAGGCACTTCCTGCTGATCAACGATTATTTACGAAGTTTAAAATTTACCAAAAGTTAAAACGAGAAAATCATGATTACTTACAGGAGATGTTTCTCACAACGAAAAAAATTACTAAAGAAGATATTGAAAAGCTCGTAGAAAAAGGGCTTACTCATACTAGAAAAGTACTTGATAAGTGGCTATTTGTAGGTTTATGGATCATTTGGGCTCTTATTGTTTTATGTGCAAGTATCTATACTTTTGGACACTTAGAATACGGTATCATATAATTTCCCCATTGCAATGGAGAATTATAAAAAAGAATCTCCTGAACTTGCGGGCTTTAGAATTTTAATTTAAATCAATATTGAAAAATATGCGGGAAGAATAATCGTTGGTGCTAAAAAAAAGGAATAGTTTTATTTTGACAAACATATCTTTTGTCTGTTATTCTTTAAACATCTCTTTAATGAAAAATACAAATTTAAGGAAGGAGGGGTTTAAAATGTCTGATATTATTGATGTACATGATTTACCTGATAATGAAATTAGAGTAGTGGAACAGCTGGTTGAATTATTAAGAAAAAAAACAAAGCCGGCAAAATCGCATGTTGCTGCTTATCAAAAAGAAAAAAAAATTAAATTTGCCAGCTGGTCTTTAGGTGTTAAAGGAAAACTTACGAGGGAGGAAATCTATGATTATCTCTAATCCCGAAGATGTATTTTTTTTAGATACTAATATTTTAGTTTATGCAGCAGATACTTCTTCGCCTTTTCACTCGCCTTCCAAAAAATTAAGAGATAGAGGGATAAAAGGAAATTTGGCTATTTGTATTTCTCCACAAGTATTGTGTGAATTTTTTACAGTCGTTACTGATCCTAAAAAAGTAACTAATCCCAAAACATCGGAGGAAGCACTAAAGGAGATTACAAAGTATATAGAAACAGATAAATTTTTTAAAATATTTTTCACTAAAGAATCCCTTAAAAAAACCGTGGAACTTGTAGAAAAATACAAAATAAAAAAACAGGAAATTTTTGATATCCAAATTGTGGCTACAATGCTATCAAATAACATTACAAAAATATATACCTATAATACAGAACATTTTTCCAAATTTAAAGAGATAGAAGTTCTTACTCTTTAGAAGCAAAGATTAAAATTTAACAGAGAATTATTACAATAATCTATGACCTGGTTAATATTTGCATTTCTGACAGCTTTATTCGAATCCCTTAAAGATGTTTCAAGCAAGATGAGCTTGAGAAATATTGATGAATATATTATTTCATGGTCACTGCGTTTTTTTGCATTACCTTTTTTAATTCCGCTTTTGTTTTTTATTAAAATCCCATCTTTAGGAACCCAATTTTGGAATAGTAATGTTTCCGATAATGCTGTATAAATCACAAAGAAGTATAAAAGATATCACTGTAAATTATAAAGCTTTAACTCCAATAGGACTTTTTAGTGCTTTGGGCTTAGTATTTCAAATGATTGCAATAAATTTAACTCTTGTAGCAAATGTTATTTCAATAAAGCGGACAAACACAATAATGAGTGTATTCCTGGGTTATTTTATTTTCAAAGAGAAGGGTATGACTGAAAGATTACCTGGTGTTGTAATAATGGTTGCCGGAGTTTTGTTCATAACGTTATCTTGATTAGAATTTTTGGTAGGGGTTCGATTCATCGTTTCCGTTTACGGGCTTGATAAATCAAGCCCCTACAATATCAAATTTTCATTT
>JACQWU010000307.1 GCA_016209155.1 Candidatus Desantisiibacteriota bacterium
GATTCTAAAATCTGTTCACCTATAACCGTATGTTCTTTTACTATTTCAAATTCTTCTTTATCCAGTCTGCCGGTTTTTCCCAGAATAAATACAGGGAGCCCTACTTTACCTATATCATGTACTATACTTAGATATTTCAGGTCATCTTTCATTTCTTCGGAAAAATTCAATTTTTCTGCTACTTTGAATGCTAATTCCTCCACTCTTACCGCATGCCCGTGAAAAAAAGGATCTAAAGCTTCAATTGCATAGGACATAGCTTTAATAACATTAAAAAAATTACTATAATAATATTCTTTCTGGTACTCAACTTCCAAATACTGTCCAAGATAATTTGTAAAATTGTTAAAAATATCTCTATCCTTATCAGTAAACTCAACTTCTGACCGAAAAAGAGCCATAAATCCCTCTGATGAATTCTTAATTGATAGCGGAGATACAAGATAATGAAGCAAGTGTAAAGGAGCAGGAGAAAGATTTTTTCCATCAGGATGAATATAAGTTTCAGGAGTAAGTTCTTCAAGATTTATCATTATTTTTTCACTACTGCTGTTCTGACGTTTTTTTATAGCTTCAACGATTTCCTCAATAAGATTTTGTGATAAATTATGTGTGGAAAAAATAACAAATTGATAACTGGAATTATCTTTCTGCAATATAGCCGCGCTTACCTGATAATAAAGTATTTTAGATATTAGCTGGTTGGTCCTTTCAAATATTTCCTTAATATTCATTTTAACTCCTCCTCCACCTGCTTAGGGCTTGCTTAGACTTTAAATTATTTCCTCAACCCGCTGAACTACTTTTATTCCAAGAATTCCAGGAAAATGTTTTTTAAAAAAAAATCGTTTATTGCATAAGCAGGATGCGCCTTATTAAGAGACAATCCAAGTTCTTTGCATTTCTTTTCACTCAGGTCATAAGTATCCACACAGTCAGCAGGAATCACCACATTGTAATCCCTATTTCTTAATTCTTCGGCAGTATAATGAACACAGATATCAGTACAATTACCTCCTATGATAACATCAGTTTCAAATGGTAAATATTCATCAATTAATTTCTCCAGCTTTGTATTAAAATTCCTTAAGAGCAGGTACAATAGTATTCATAAATTGAGGACTTGCAAGATTTCCTTTTTTGCAAAATCCATTAAGCATGTCTATAATTAGAACTACTCTGTTTTTCACCTGAGTACTCCATAACCTATTATTCTATATTACCACTTCGAGCCTTTCATTTTCCCTGTAACGCCTGCCTTCTTTTGCACAATGCTTATTATTATTAATTACTATATCTGCGGTAAAATCAAACTTTCCTCCTGCACCTGCAAATAAATAAGAACCGACTCCATAAGCATCAACAGGAATTTTTTCTTCTTCAAAAAAACGTATTTTTTCAGGATTAAATCCTCCTGAAACAATTATTTTTACCCAGCCAAAGCCATGCTCATCAAGAGCATTTCTAACATTGCAAACAAGCTGAGGAGTAACACCTGTCGGAGGAAACTGTCCCATTTGCGGAATGACAGATTTATCCACCATTGTACCGGAGGTGTCTAATCTTACCCCATAAAGTCTTTTCCCAAGCTCTTTAGCAACTTCAAGGCTGACTTTTACACAATCATTTTCGTAATCTACTAAAGATATAAGATTAAGTTCCGGATATATTTCAGCAAATTTTTTTGTAGCTAAAACAGTGTTTCCATTATATACGGCAATTAGAGAATGAGGAATAGTTCCTATTCCTTTTGCACCCCACCATTCAGCCTGAGAATCAGTTGAAACAGATGTGGTGCCACCCATTTTAGCCGCGTATCCGTCTCCTCCTTGAGTAGAAAAATGATCAAACCTGGCAGGGAAAAAAAGCACAGGTTTTACACCCGCGGCGCGAACTGTATTATATACATTTGTAGCGATTCTTGTCCGGCGTGCAAGGACACCCAGATATACAGTTTCCAGATGAGCAAAATAACCGGCAATTCCTTCTACTGTCATCACATTTTCAAAAGATTTAATCTTTTCACCATCATACAATGCTTTAACTTTCAATTCATTAAATGATGAAATCCATAAGTTATCGAGTTCATTTTGTATATCCAGTTTTATTTTTATTAATTCCAGATATTTATTATAATTTTCTGAATTTAGACTGTTTAAACGAATTTCTTTTTTAATATCTATTAATTGATCAAAAAGCTTGTATCCCTTAACAGGATCAGTGTAATAACCGGCTGCAACTTTTAAAATTGCAATAGCTTCATCTATACCGCAGAGGATAGCATCCTCTTTCTGAAAAACCTGCATTATGACTTTTGGATAATGATTATCTTTTTCAAGAATTATTTTTTCTCTCCAAAAATATACATCACTCCGATATCCCCTGCGAAGTTCATGTACAGGGAGATCAAATATAGCAGGAGGCAACCTCTCTTTCATTGAGTAGTCCCTTTATCTAACTTATTTTGTATTTTGTGAATTATAACATACAATTTGTAATATTTCCAATTATAAAAAATCAAATCGAAGCTATTATTTAAATATGTACATTATAGTAAATAAAACTATGCATAAATAACTTATACGATACATATAATTGATGCTTTCCAGTATATCATCTATTTCGGGTTCCTTTTTTATTTCTCCTTCCTCATTAAGAAAAAGATAAATATTAAAACCAATTTCCGAAATTACATTTTTGACAATTGAAAACTTTTTACTTTTATTATGCCACATATAAAAAAATAAATATTTTATTTTTTTCCAGCCGCTTGCAAGAGGTAAAATAAGGTAAAGTAATATTGACGGCAGAAAATTAAAAAGATTAAGTATAAAATGCGGAAAAAAATTTATTTTATTCCTTTCAACTTCATCAAAAATTTCTGTTTTACTTAACGTATAATATAATATATAAGTACATTTATATAATAAAGCAAAAATACCTCCGCCAAAAAAAGCATAAAGAAGAGGAGCAAAAAAATCATTAAGAGTATTCTGCGCAGTGACTGCTATTGTGGTTTTTATTAAATCTTTTTCTCCGGTATTTTTTATCTGTTTATTTGAAATTAAATTTAATTTTTTTTCCGCCAGATAAATATCATTTTCGTACAGTTTATCATATATATTATTTATTCTTTTTTCGGATGCTTTAATTGAAAATGAATTAAAGATGAGATAAACACTGCCTAAAAATTCCATAGTACTGTTGATTTTTCGTAATATTAAAAGAAAAGCCAAGGAAAAAGCAAAAGTTATACTATATAAAATAATTACTAAAAGAAGACCTGTTACCCATAAATTTTTAACTTTTTTTAAAATAGATATCGATTTCGCAGTAATTATCTCAAGTGCATGAACCGGCCATCTTAAAATCTTCATATCACCGATAAAAATATCCAGAAAATAGGCTAAAATAATTATCATAAAATATTATTTATTCTTCATTTTTTTTTATTAAGCAAATGATATATTGCTTTTATATTTATATTTTTGCGTACAATTTCAGCAAGTCTATTATATTTTTTTTCTTTATCTTCTCTATTAGTAAATGCATGTTCAATATACGGTAATTCTTTACGTATTTTTAAATATTTAATAAATTCTTCACAAAATACTTTATTGTCAAATAATTTATGCAGGCATGTTCCCCACACTGAAAAATTCCTGTTTGTTATTCCTTCTTCTATATTTTTATTTTTTGTTCCGAATATAGGATAAAAACATTCCCCTTGTTTAAGTTTAGACATTTTTATTTTTCCGGAATAAATTGCATAAGCGTCAATCTCACCCTCATAAAAAGGAATATTAGCGGTTCCCCATTTAGATACAGAATTGATTTGGTATTTATGAAGTATTGTTGTAAAAGGAAAAAGCAAAAGTTATACTATATAAAATAA
>JACQWU010000308.1 GCA_016209155.1 Candidatus Desantisiibacteriota bacterium
CCACGTTATCTGTATTATAAATCAACTGGGCTGCTATAGTGATCAAAAAAGCGAACAGACTATAATTAGAAATAAGTTTCCACGTTTCCTTTTTAAATAATTTATAACTTATTACAAGCTCCGGATTAAGCTTATAAGCATAAAATACTCTGGCTATCTGACCCATTATATTTATTATAATCGTAATAATACTTAAAGCTACAAGTCCATAACCCATTTTAACAAAAATCACAATTAGTGCTGTCCTGGCAATAAGCATTCCAATCTCAACACCGCTATTAAAATCATATTTCTGATAACCCCATATAAGACCGCCAAAAGCTGCGAAAGGTAAATTTATGGCGAGATTCAGTCCGATAAAAATAAATGCTATTTTTGTTTCTCCGGCGTAAGCAGATTCTATCTGAAATATTCTATCAAAATAATTAGCCACAATTAAAGTTATTGCAAGTACAATTCCACCTAAGATAGTATAAGAATAAAAACCTGTACTTGTAATTTCATTTATTTTTTCCTGTTCCTTTTTTGCCCTGAACTCGGAAATATACTTTATTACTGCGCTTCTTATTTCAAAATTAACCAGTCCCATATAACCGGCTGTCGATAAAATCAATGTCCATATTCCGTATATTGCATCTCCCATAGAATGCACCAGAAAAGGCATTAAAAAAAAACTGGTGACTATTTGCAAAAAATAGTAAGCCCAGTTCGAAAAAACATTCTTAATTATTTGCGAAGAAGTACTCATTGTTTTCCTTATTTTCATATTCCCATTTTTACATTAACAGCATTAACCAAAAGAGGAATCATTATTTCATGATAACCGCAGAAATAATATCCTTTTCCTCCATATGCGGTAGGTCTTGAAAGAACATTTACTTCCGGACGATAATGTCTTATCATATCAAAATTTGCCGCGGTAAATTTGTTTATTTTAATACCAAGATTTCTGGTTATTGTAATAGCTTTTAAAAATACCTCGGGCAGCATTACCGATGAACCGAAATTAATTACTACACCGCCTTCTAAATTTACAAGGCAGGAAGCAAAAGTCTTAAAATCAATATATGATGCCTCTCCAAGAACTTTCCCTTCCGCTTTCGGATGCTGATGAATAATATCAGTACCAATAGCAATATGGACAGTTACAGGGATATTATATTTTACTCCGGCAAAAAGAATGCTCATTTCCCTGTAAGGATATTTATCTTTGCAAATTTTTTCACCAAGAGCTTTTCCCGCACCTAATCCTTTTTTTACACCGCTTTTAAGAGCATTATTAATATTAAAGCCTGTTTCTTCTGCCATTCCAAAGCTGCCATCTTCCAAATTATGTGCAACATCCTCTGATGTGCCGCCAATCATTGCTATCTCAAAATCATGAATAGCTCCTGCTCCGTTTAAAGCAACACAACTTAATATTCCATTCTTCATCAAATCTATGATGAGCGGACTTAATCCGCATTTAATGACATGTGCTCCCATCATAAAAATAACAGATCTTCTATTTTTATGTGCATGAACTATATCCGCTACAAGCTGACGAAAATTTTCACCTGCAAAAATATAAGGTAATGAATCAATAAATTCCTGAAAAGAAGGATTTATACCGCAGACTTTTGAAAAATCCTTTACTGATGTTTTATTTTTTCGATCTTTTATCGGATAAGTTTTTATTTTAGAAAAATCAAGCATTTTTGTTTCCATAATTCTCCTATATATTATTTATATTCGACCAATTGAATCGCTACTGCTCCTATCAAAACACCGCTTCTTATTAATACCGGTATTTTTTTATCATCATCCGTTACCCAAACAAAAAATTCACCTTTATGCTTAAATAATCCGCTTGCCCCCAGTACTTTAGGTTCAATTTTAAAAGTATTGAAAGTTCCTGCTGGGACACGAATTTGTTCTTTTTTTATTACTTTGATTACCAGTTTAAAAACTTTTTCTCCGTCAAAAATATCAAAAGAAATATCTTTCCCGACTTCCATAGGGAGATTACGGAAATGATAGATTGCCGAGAAAGGGTCCTGAATAAATTTTGGTATTTTATACTTTTTATTTTTACGAATAGCCTCTCCATTTACATAATCAAATTTAATTATTTTTCGCTAAATGAAATTCCCCTCATTAAGATCTTTATCATAAAAAAAAAAAAAAAAATTTTCCTGATCAACTAAACTTATTATTTTATCACGAACAGGATAAAAAAAAGACACATACTTTGAAGAAGTTGTTTCAGTAATGAGTTTATAATATTTTTCATTATTATTCAAGGTTGTATCATCTATTTTCATAACAGAATCACCGGCATAGAAATTCAACCAGGTTATTTTGTATATCATGCATTCCCCTACACGTATTGCGGATCTATCTGCTGCTGCAAAGATCTCTTTTTTTGAAAATATAATAAAAAAAAAGAGGTGTAAAATAAAAAGGATTTTTTGTAGGTTCGAAAATGGTATCATCAATTAATATCCATCCAATCCGCTCGTAAGGACTCATTTTCATTCAGTATTTCCTGCAAACTAAAAACTATATTTTCTTTTTTTCTGTCATCAATTTCCGTTATTTTAAGAATATCATGTTTAATAGAATTATGACAAGAGTTAATTCCAAAACCAATTCCAAGCCTATTGCAAACAACATCCGCAAAAACCACAATAGACACCAATTTAGAATTATAACAAGACTCAGATGGATTATGATGAAAAGCAATTACATCTATAAGACTTAATGGAAGTCCCCAGTACTCCGCTACTTTCCTGCCTATTTCAATATGTGTAGTATTAAATAAGGACTTTTCAGCTTCAAGAAAAGATATTTTATTTTTCATTACTTTTTTAACTATTTTAGAAAAATGTTCGGGGAAATACTGTGCAAGTATCATTTCCCCAAAATCATGTATTAAACCTGCCGTATAAGCGATTTCTCCCATCTCTTCGTCAATCTCTTGTGCAATAATTCTGCTTAAATAAGCAGAAGCAATAGCATGTTCCCAAATAAATCCTTCATATGGGGAATAACTGCGGATATGCGCATTAGGAAAAGAATTTATCAATGCTTTTTGAATATTTTCAGCGCCCAGAAAAGTGCAGGCTTTATCAATAGAATCAATTTTTTCAAAAGACTTGAAAAAATTGTTGGCATAATTTAAAAGTGATAATGTTATCGCGGGATCTATAGAAATCACTTCTGCCATATCGTGTAAATCTACTGTTGGATAATTAAACAATTCCTGCATTTTATTTGCCGAATCAGGAAGAGGAGTCAGACATTCAATCTTCTTAATTCCTTCTAATATTTCCATTTAATATCTCCTCTGCATTTGCGGTAATGTCATTAAAATACTAACATTTATGCAGCTTTCCTGTCAAGTTATGGGAAAGACGGGCAATTAAAAATAAAATTGTTGTTGACGGTTAAACATCTTGTATGTTATTTTTTAATTAATGCTTTCATATTACTATTCATTAATATTTCATAATTAAGGAGACAACTTATTTTTTCTAAAAAAACCAAAAAAAAAATATATAATATTATTGTAACAAATGACGATGGCATTGATTCTCCGGGATTACATGATTTAGCCCGTGCTTTACAGCCCCTTGGAAATGTATATATAATTGCTCCTAAAGAAGAAAAAAGCGCTATCGGACACTCTGTTACTTTGCATTATCCTATAAGAGCAAAAATAATAAAATCGAACAATGTTATATCTTTAGACGGGACACCTTCCGATTGTATCATTTTTGGTGTTTTGCATTTTCTAAAAGATAAAAAAATAGATTTAATAGTATCGGGTATTAATCTTGGACCAAATTTGGGGGATGATGTTACTTATTCAGGCACTATAGGAGCTGCAATAGAAGGAACGCTTCTTAAAATACCTTCAATAGCTGTTTCTCTTGCCGGCAGAGTACATAAAGATTTTTCTGCCGCGAGTTCGTTCGCTAATAAAATGGCAGATTATATCCTGAAAAATGGACTTCCGCCTATGACACTATTAAATATTAATATTCCTCTTGAAAAAGACGATAATATTAAAGGTTATTTAATAACCCGTCAGGGGAGAGGGGTCTATAGAGATAATATAGTAGAAAAGATTGATCCCCGCGGTAAAAAATATTTTTGGATAGATGGGGATGAACCAAGATGGGAAACCAAAGATAGCGGAGATACAGATTTTTACGCGATTGCAAATAAATATATTTCAATAACACCTTTAAAACTTGATCTTACCAATTATGAAATATTGGAATCAATGAGAGAAAAATTAAAAATAAAATTAAATTATGATTGATTATTCCGGTTTACGAAATAAAATGGTTGATGAACAAATTATAAAAAAAGGCATTAAGGATGAACGTGTAATTAATGCAATGCGTAAAATTCCAAGGCATCTTTTTGTAAATGAAGCTCTGGCTCACCGCGCTTATGGAGATTATCCTTTACCAATAATTGAAAGCCAGACTATTTCACAACCCTATATGGTCGGTTTTATGACTGAGATGCTGGATACAGCAAAGACGCATAAAATTCTTGAAATAGGTACAGGTTCGGGTTATCAGACAGTAATTCTGGCTGAATTAGCTGATAAGGTCTATACGATTGAACGTTATAATACTTTAGTTGTAAAAGCCCGGGAAATATTTAATAAATTAAATTATAATAATATTGTAATGAAAACAGGTGACGGCAGCCTTGGATGGAAAGAATTTGCACCATTTGATAGAATTATAGTAACAGCTGGAGCACCTGTAATACCTGAAAAATTGATAAATCAGCTTAATCCAAACGGAAAAATGATTATACCTGTTGGAGATTATCATTTGCAAAAATTAATGTTTATTGAAAAAAATGACGAAAAAATTTCAATTAAAGAATTATCCGGCTGCATGTTTGTTCCACTTGTGGGTAAATATGGATGGAATCAATAATGAAATACTTTTCATTTCATAAAATCATTTTTTTATTATTAATATTTACTATATTTTTACCAGCATGTCAGCGTAAATTAGTCAGGGCACAGAAATTTCCGGAAAAATTTTATAATGTTATACCTATTGATGCTTCAGGTGAATTTATTGTTGAACATAATGAAAATACTATTAATATGGCAAAAAATGATGTTAAAATAA
>JACQWU010000031.1 GCA_016209155.1 Candidatus Desantisiibacteriota bacterium
ACATGATTGGTATTAAAACTTTTAATGAATTCCTCATATGTGCCGGAAAAATCATGCGCTTTTATTGTTTGCGGATTTATTCCATATTTACAAAGAAATAAAATTATATTCATACATTCAGAACTTGAAAGTCCTACAATATGAATTTTTTTATTTTGTAAATCATCAATTAAATACTTAATTTTTTCCTGTAGCAACTATTCTCCTTGCACCTGCCGGTATATATTTAACATAAAATTCATTTAAAGATACGCAAACAACTTTTTTATCATAAAGACCGGCATGAATCACAAATAGTTCAGGGCTATTTTTTTTAGATTTATATATTAATCCGACATGAAATATATTTTTTCCTTTTGCTCGTGCAAAAATAAGATCTCCCGGTTTAATCTCTTTTATAGGAATACGTATTCCGGTTTTAAATTGATCAAGCGCATGTTTTGGTAAAATTAATTTAAAAGCTTTTTTAAAAATGATTTGCATCAAACCTGAACAATCGACTCCATTTATAGATTTACCGCCAAGCAGATATGGAGTCATTAAATATTCCATGGCTGATTTAAACAATGGATCTAAGGAGGGGACATCCATTACTTCATTCTTACGGGCACAGGTTATTTTCCCCCAATAATTTTTTGGAGGCAAAAATTTTATTTTATCATTATATATCCAGCCGAGCGTTGAATCTTCAAGTTGGATCAGGGATTCGTTTTCATCAGCATATAAAATCTTGAACGCATTATCATCTTCGGTTATCTGCGTTGAAATTTTTTTACTTGTTTTATCTTTGCGTACATCAAGTGTTTCTATTGTTTTTCCCCAGCCGCGGATATTTTTATAATCAGGGGAAGAAATAACCTTGAGATTATTAACTACTTTATAATTCTCACTTAAGAGCTTTTCTATCTCATTTTTTTGTTTTTTTAATAATACTTCACCGCTTAAGATAAGATGTTCATTGATTTGATCAAACGCCGGCGAAACAGATATTAATTCTTTTGTATAATGATTTTCTTCTATCCATTTATCTAATTGAGACTTAACTTTTAAGAGCAATAAATTTCCTCTTAATTTTTTCTCACCGGTATAATTCATTTTTCTTCTTCTTCAAAAATTTTAACGATATTTGTATTCACTATTTTATCATAATTTCCGGTATCATCAACTAAATAATCTATCAAATTATCTTTATTATCATATAAATCTACAAAGAAATTACCTGTACCATCATGAGTTATATGAATTTTTTTATTTCCGGAAGTAAGATTAATATCTTCGATGATTTTATCTCCATGTCCTTGATAGAACAATGCATGTTTACCTGTTGTTGTAAAGCTCCACACGTGATTTGCTTCCATGGCATTTCCGGCGGCGTCTTTTACAGATGTTGTTATCGTTGCCGTATATTTAGTGCTATCGGCAAAATTAGTTGAAGGATTAAAAGTTGCGGTCGTTCCGCTATAGCCCACTGTACCAGTTATTCCGCCGCTTAAAGTAAAAGATGAAGATGTAATAGTTGAAGCATTCATTGCCTCGTCAAATGTTGCAGTAATCAGGGAATTAAGTGCAATATCCACTGCATTATCTAATGGAGTAGTCGACGCTACTGTCGGACCTGTAGTATCAGGAGCTGTCCCTGTTGTAAAACTCCATATGTAATTTGAAGCCAGTGTATTACCCGCTGCATCTTTAACCCCTGTTGTAATAGTAGCTGTATATTTAGTATTAGCTGATAAATTAACAGATGGGGTATATGTTGCTGATGTTCCATTATATTTTATTGAACCGGTAACACTATTATCAATTGTAAAATTTGATGTAGTAATTGTTGTAGAATCCATTGTTTCGTTAAATGTTACAGTAATCGAAGTATTAACAACTACATTTACAGCATTGTTAATAGGTGAAGTGGATGACACCAGCGGTGCAGTTGTATCTGTTGTGAACTCTATGTCAGGCGCATCAACTTTTTCCGGTTCATAACAGCTCATTCCTGTTGTTGATTCAACTGTTACAGTTTCTGTTTTATCGGAATAACCGGTTTTTTTAGCTTTAATTGTAAATTTACCTGTTCGTATATTTTTTAGCAGATAATATCCATCAGAATTTGTTATACTTGTTTGTTTTCCCGGAGAAATACTTATTGCAACATTGGCAAGTCCGTTTCCATTTGAATCGCGAACATATCCTTTTACATCTGTTTCTTCCGGAGAAAACGGATTTCTGCATCCGGTTATAAGCCCGAGCAGAATAATAATTAAAAAAACTTTTTTATAGAAAGGAAATTTCATTTTTACCTCCATTTTATGAATTTCAAATCTCAGATTATTTAAATTATATTTCCTGCCAATATACCACAGAAATTTGCACTTTTGAATCTCTTCGCAGTACTGCGTATATTTCAGTTGAAATATTATTAATTGTACCTATTGAATGTATATAAAAAAACCCCGCACTTTTAAATGCTATAGATTTAGAAATACGTCCAAGTATTTCATTGGTCATCCCTGTCACAGATTTTAATTCTTCTTTTGAATTAAATGGCTTTTCTTTTCTTTTATTAATAACAGATTCCGCTATATCTTTATTTAAATCCAGATCCAAAGCCATAATAATTTCAGCAGGCGCTGTATTTAAATTTATTTGATGACTTCCATAAATAGTAATGAAGTCCTTTAACCCTACACGCATAACAAGGGAATCTTCTTCGTTTTTTTTGTTTTCATTTGTTCCAAAATAAGTCTCTTCAGTAAAGCCTTTCAGCAAAAATAATTCTCTTATAGTATCAAGAGGCGCATTTTTACATATATATGGAGGTGCCATGCTCTTATAATCACTATTTTCAGCACCGCCTGATTCTTTCTGATTTTCAAAAATGGTTACTTGATCATCCTTGTCAATCCAGTCTATCAGCGCATCAACAAATTTATAATCCTGATTATTAATTTCACATAATCGTTTTAAATTATCAACAGCAGTATTATAAACTTTTTCCTGAGCTGTCCCTGAATGAAGAACAACAGCATTGACATTAATTTTACTACTTTCATCAATAATATTCAATTTTAAATTTCCGTTTTTAAACATTACGGCTGAAATTATTTTCGAATAATCTTTTGCCCAGTCTTCGCTAAGATCATCAATTTCAGGATCATCAGCTTTAAGTGCATATTTGGCAAACTCAATACCGGAACGTGCAATCGCATATGTTTCGAGTTTATCTTGATAATTTTTGGCGATTTCAAGCTCAACCCGTACATTTTGCGCAAATTCAAGTATTATTACTGCAAGTATGGCGGTAACTATAAGCGTGAGAATAAGTGCTACTCCGTTTTCATCATTCATCTTTATTTTATTATCTCCGCCAATGGGATAGATACTATTGTCGAAAATGAATATTCATTTTTATTTGTATCATCCATGAAGGTAATTGCGATTTCAACCATTTTGGGGAGTATCCCCTTGCTATTTGTGTCCCATGAATCAATCCATTCTTCCTTATCATAATAACGGAAATTTAATCCTTTTATATTCTGCCCTAAAATTTGTTCATATCCTCCGTTTTCTATATTATCATCAACTGTCCCTGAGTAGCGGCGAATAAGGTTTCCCGAGCTTGTATTTTCACCATATTTAATGTAATAGCCAATTTCCATTAAATCACTTTCATTAACATCGGATTTATAGGGATTTAATGTGCTTATAAAATTTAGTTGGTCACTGTCATTATTATCATTTTTCCCATCATCACCTTTAAAACGTATTAAAATATTCTGTTGGGAAAAAAAAGCTGAGCTTATTTCCTTTTCCATCTTGTTTAATATAACACGTGATTCTTGTGATGAGTCTATTCTTGATTTACTTTTTTCAATAGCTTTGCTTGTATTGGAAAAAGTAAAATAAATTATAAAAACAACAATCCCAACTATACTGCTTGCAACTAAAATTTCTATTAAAGTAAACCCTTTTTCATCTAAATCCATTTTTATCCTTAAAAGCAAAAATTTTACCACAGACACTTAAAACACTGAGTATTTTTTTATATATAATAATTCATTTTCTCAGTGCCTGTAGTTTATTTTTTAATTCATTACTTTGCTTTGTAAAAAGTAACTTTATTTGAGTTCCCATCCGGAGATGAAACTGTTAGTTCGATTTTCCGGACTCCGTCAATACCAAATTCACTCGCATTTTCTACCCATTTATAACCCGGGTAATTTTCGAAATCTCCGGACTTTGTTCCTGTTTCAGGATAATCGCTTATTTCAATTTCACTTAATCTACTTTTGGTTAAAAAAGTCAGCTTTGTAAGTGTTGAAGACCGGTTAAGAGACATAAGATTGAATACATTAAGCTGTAAGAATACAATAAAAACAATTGCAATAATACACACTGCAATAAGAACTTCAAGCAGAGTGAAGCCTTTATTTTTTTTAAATATTTGATAAAAAAAGTGAAGATTAAAAATTTTAATAAACCCCTTTCTTTACATATTTATCAAAAATAGAAACTTTGCCTGATATGGAATTTGTAATCAGTGAAAAATTTTTATCTTTTCTGTCTGTAATATGAATAATCACGCTATCCATATAGCCCAAATACGTAAATCTTATTTCTCCTATCCCATTATTAACCGTAAAATTATCCGCTTGAGTGATTATATCCTTAAAAAACACACCTTCAGGAAGGAGAATTTTGCTTTTTATTTCTCTCCATTCTCCTTCCTTATATGAAAATACACTGTAAGAATTTGCATTTGTAAAATCAATTTCAATTTTATATGACGTCTTGCTTAATACTGATTGATTAAAATAGTAATTGATTTCACCTGAAAATTTACGGGCAAAACTACTGAGATTCTGAACTGCAAAAAAATCCATCCGCGGCAAAGCAATACTTGTAATAATTGCCATTATAAAAACTGTCATTAATACTTCTATTAAAGTTAATCCTTTACTATTTGTATATGTATTCATTGATTATTCCGAACTCCAGCTATTAATATCCTTAGCATCACCTTCCCCGCCTTCCTGCCCGTCTTTTCCATAACTTAAAATATCATAGTCGGGATTATTAACTCCGGGAGAAACATAAAGATATGGGTTCCCCCATGGATCATTCGGGATTTCCTTTTTCC
>JACQWU010000301.1 GCA_016209155.1 Candidatus Desantisiibacteriota bacterium
AAGATGGTATCACTAGGTGTCAAATCACCAATAGTACTATAGCTGATAATGGAAAATATGGAATATGTATAGGTGTAAATGATTTAGAAAAATTAGAATTATCAGGGAATAATATATACAATAAAGAAGGAATATATATTTCAGCCGGAACAATATCAGAAAACAAGACATGGTCAGAAAAATCTGAAGTCTTTATAATTGGAGGAAGCATTAATATTAATGGGCTTAATAATCCAATATTAACTATTTTACCAGGAATTGAATTAAAATTTGATTCAACAGGAAGTATAAATGTTAATAAAGGTGCGTTAAAAGCAAGCGGATCAAAATTTACGTCTATTAATGATTCCCCTTCGCAAGGAGATTGGAAAGGTATATATTTTAATCCAGATACAGATGATAGCAATACAATTTTAGATAATTGTGTAATTGAATATGGCGGCAAAGAAAAAGCAAATCTTGTATTTACATCTTCATCCCCAACAATTTCAAACTGCATAATCAAAAATAGCAAAATAAATGGAATATACTGCACAACATCTGCATCTCCATTGATTAAAAATAATATTATCGAAAGTAACAATTATGGTATCAGGATAGATAAAAGCAGCAGACCTGATGTTTCAAACAATACATTCAGCAATAATTCGGAATATGCAATAAGAGCAAGCATAAATGCTTTAAACAATATAAATACAAATTCATTTAATAATAATGGGAAATTGGGAATAAAAGTTATTGGTGGAAAATTAGAGCAAGATATAACCATAAAAAAAGAGAACCAAAGATATGATGTATATGAAGAAATGATATGCGTATATAAAGATACAGAAAATCCATATACATTGGCGATCGAACCAGGAGTGGAAATGAGATTCGATAATATGTGCGGAATACAGGTAAGTGATGATAATTGGGAATATAATTTTCCATGGGATCGCAGAAGCAGCAAAAAAGGAATTTTGCGAGCAATAGGAACAGATACTGAAAAAATAAAATTTACTTCAATATCAGAAAATCCAGCACCTGGAGATTGGGCTTTTATTAGTTTTTACGAAGGAGCTGTGAACTACGATACTACAACAGGAGCAGGAAGTATATTAGAAAATTGTGCAATTGAATATGCAGGTGGATTATTTAAATATTGGAAATATCAAGGTATGTTATCGTATGAATTAGTAACAGGTTATATGAATGATGGGATAAGGATTTCTGGCGTTTCTTTAAAAATTAATAAATGTGAAATAAAAGATAGCAGGGGACATGGCATAGGACTATCTGGTAATAGTGCACCTATAATTTCAAATAATGAAATAAAAAATAATTTAATGAATGGAATAGAAGTAGGTGGTAATTGTGCACCTATAATCACAAATAATAAAATAAGCACTAATTCTGAGTATGGAATATTATCCAGTGGTTTTGATGCTGCACCAGAAATAGTAGGAAATAATATAATAACTAATGGGAAATATGCTATAAAAGCAAATATAAATAATGTTAATCGGATAAATAATAATGTAATTAGAGATAATAAAAAAATTGGGATTGAGCTTGAAGGTGGAACAGTAACAAAAGATATAATTTTTAAGAAAGAACATATCAGATATGATGTTATCTCCCCAATATTTGTTTATAATTATGGCAATACAACTATTATTCCTACATTAACAATAGAACCTGGAGTAGAAGTGAGATTTAGTAATTACTATGGATTGCGGATTGGATTTGTGAGAAACGAGGACAAAGGTATATTGCGAGCAATCGGCACAGAAACAGAAAAAATAATTTTTACAGCAAACACAGATACTCCGATAAGAGGGGCATGGGAAAATATCTACCTTGATAACGGAGCAATTGATTATGATAGTACTACAGGAAAGGGAACAATACTGGAGAATTGTATAATTGAATATGGAGGAGTAAATCCAGATCGTACGGTTGTAGAAAATATTTACATTAATAATAATTCACCAAAAATAAGCAAATGCGAAATAAGAGAAGGTCGTGGTGATGGGATAAAGATATATGGTGCTAATTCGCTATTACTAAATAGTAACGTACACAATAATGATGGGTATGGGATAAATTCAAGTGTTTCTTCTCTCTTAATATTAAATACAGTTATTGCAAACAATAGTAGTGGAGGGATTTATTTAAATTATTCTCCATTAAAAATAAATTATAGTTATATATACGATAATGCAAATTATGGGATAAATAATATTGGACCAAATTTAATAGATGCTAAATATAACTGGTGGGGAGATATAAGCGGTCCGCTGGATGATAATGATGATAGAAATACAGGTGGTTTGTATAATCCAAAAGGTAAAGGGAGTAGAGTTACAAATAAAATAAATTACAGCGAATGGCGGATGCCGTTAGAGATAGAAACAGATGATTTGATGTGGGAGAGGGAGCAATAGGAAAAAATATAAATGGAGGAATAAGTATGAATAGAAAAATATCATATACAATATCAGTTTTAATTTTGTTAATTTTAAGTTTAATTACAACTGAATCACAAAATATTTATGCTGAAGTTTATGGGAGTATATCTGGGAGGGTGTTATTTGCAGAAACTGGAGAACCAGTGAAAGGGATATTAGTATCTATATCTGTTTTAGACCCAGAGACATGCACTCCATTATCATGTAGGATTAGCAGTACGATAAAGACGGATGTGAATGGTAATTATGTTTTTAATAGAATTCCTCCAGGGGAATATAAAATAAATTTAGGCGATCTTACCACTGAATACAATCATTATTATTATGATACGAGTATGGGGAGGTTGGCTTCTGGGTACTCTGATGCTGATTGTGAAAAATATAAATTGTTTGTTGGGAAAAAGTCTGTAGATGATTATGTATATAGAAAAGTATATGAATCACATAACTTGCCTATAAAATTTTTGTCAGGCAAAAATATAACAGAATTAAATATTTTGTTTAAAAAAGTTTATGGAACGATATCAGGGAAAATATTGCGTGAGGATAATACTCCTTTTGAAGGAAGTATTAGACTTAGTGCTAGTACTATAATAGGTGATACAATTTACTATCCTCGTTATTTTGGTGATTTTACTCAAAAAGATGGGTCTTTTAATTTACAATTATTACAGGATTCACCTGGTTGGAATTTATTTATATATTATAGACCGAATTATGAAGGTAATATTGCATATGCATATAAATATCCTACACTTATAGATATCAAAAGAGGAGAAGATAAAAATGATATTATGATTTATCCCATATTTGATACAACTACAGTATTTATAGCCACTGTGTATGATACTACTAAAATTCCTCTAAAAGGAATTAAAGTATATTTAATTCATAAAAATATTCTAGGGCAAAAAGATTATAATATAGTAGCTACAACAAATGAATATGGTAAAATTTTTATAAAGGGACTTCCATCAGGAATTTATAATATTGAATTAGATAAACCAATTGACATTGAAAAGACTTTTGCTGGTAAAAAGATAGTATTTAAGAGTAGCAAGAAATATATTTATCAAAAAGCTGTAGAAATTATTTTAAATAAAATTAATGAAGAAGAATTGATTTTTATTGAAGATAAAGCTACTACCGTAGAACCTACTATTTTACATAGAACAGGATGTAATAGCTCTGCAGGTGATTTGGCAAATGATCTTTGTAATAAGATATGTCAAGAAAAAAAATTTGCTGAATGTGGTAAAAATGGACCTTGTCCAACACAACAATCAAATCCAGCTGCTAATTGTGGACCATATATATGTGATGGGATAACATTTTGTTATGAATTTGGTCGTGATGCTGGTGATGCGGAAATTCTTATTAAATGTGATGACCCAATATTTTATGAGATTGTTGAAGCACATGAAAAAGTGCATAAAACCCAATATAGCCCATGTAGTAAATATGATAATGCTGGTGAGTATAATGATGCGATGAGCTTAAATCATTGTAATGATGAAAAACAAGCTTTCACAGCAGAGAAAGGCCAAGCTGAATTATATGTAAGTGCATGTCGTAGTACTTTAAACCTTGGCAACGACTGGTGCGATGAACAATTCGCCGTAAACGACCCAGTTATTCCTAAGCCTTTATATTACTCCCAACTTCCCGATGTAGCAATACTTGAAGGTGGCTCAAATACAGCAATGCAAAGTTTAATCAGCACTTTTCGCTACAGCAATATCCTCACAGATATAACAACCACATCTCAGGAGTTATTCAGCTATGCCAAAGTTTGTGTTATCCCTACAGGTGGTCTTGTAGGCAACGATTCCTCTCCGCAATTTAAAGCATTACTCGGACAGTATGTATCTGCAGGCGGATTTCTTGTAGTAATGGCAACTCAACACAGCAGTGATTTGAGTTGTATTCCTGTTACCGAAGGTGATATGCTTTCAGGATATATGTGGCGAGAAGACATGTCATGCTGGTCAAATTCAGTGGAGATACAGGAATGGCATACAATCTTAAGCGGTCAGAGTAAAAATATACTTTCAGAACCTGTGGATGGTTATTTTACTTCATGGCCAAAAGAATCAAAAATCTTATTAAGAAGAACAAAAAACGGTCAGCCGTGCATGTTGCTTTATTCCTATGGCAAAGGCTGGGTATTGGCAACAACAATTTACACAGACTATGGTTATAGCGTAGGTCAAGCAAGCACAAGCGGAAAAGCCCTGCTTCGCGACATAATCACCTGGGCTAGAAATTCTGTTGAGATGATAGAATATAGACCAGGCAGTTCGATAGATATTCCGATTACAATAACGAACAAAACAGAAGTGTCAGTGAATAGTGTCAGTGTCAGTGTGTTAACACCCAATGGTGTCGAAAAAGAAAAAATCCCTCTTAATCTCCCTTTGCAAAAGGGAGAAACAGGGGCATATACATACACTGGAACAGCAGGTCAGGAACTCGGCATATGGCGTATAGAATATGCTTTATTGGATTCAGCAGGCATAAAAATGCAAAAAGAATCGGCTGGGGCTAATTTTGTCGTATCTTCTCCTCCAGCTAATATAAAACCTGCTCCAGACTTATCTTTTTCAGTTCAAAGCAATACAGAGAATTATGTTAAAGGCAGTAGTGCTGAGTTTACAATAATTAGCTGGAATACCAGTGATGAGGAAAGAAATATTACGTGTAAATATTTCTTCCCTCATCACTGGTGGAACACACAAAATGTGCAGTATGTATAATCCATCTGGTAAAGGGAGTAAAGTTACAAATAAAATAAATTATAGCGAATGGCGAATGCCGTTAGAGATAGAAACAGATGATTTGATGTGGGAGAGGGAGCAATAGGAAAAAATACAAATGGAGGAATAAGTATGAATAGAAAAATATCATATACAATATCAGTTTTAATTTTGTTAATTTTAAGTTTATTTACAACTGAATCACAAAATATTTATGCAGAAGTTTATGGGAGCATATCGGGGAAGGTGGTATTTGCAGAAACTGGAGAACCAGTGAAAGGAATACTAGTATCTATATCTGTTTTAGACCCAAAGACATGCACTCCATTATCATGTAGTATTAGCAGTGCGATAAAGACTGATGTGAATGGTAATTATGTTTTTAATAGAATTCCTCCAGGGGAATATAAAATAAATTTAAGTGATATTACTACTGAATATAATCATTATTATTATGATACAAGTATGGGAAGGTTAGCTTCTGGATATTCTGATGCTGATTGTGAGAAATATAAATTATTTGTTGGAAAGAAGTCGGTGGATGACTATGTATATGGAAGAGTATATGAATCACATAAATTACCTATAAAATTTTTGTTAGGGAAAAATATAACAGAATTAAATATTTTGCTTAAAAAAGTATATGGAACAATTTCAGGAAGAGTACTACGTCAAGATAATGGTCTATTTGATGGCTCTATTAGAGTGGAACCTGCAAGTATAGTTGATAATAATACTTATTATTCCCGTTATTATGGCATTTGGGTGGAAAAAAACGATGGTTCTTTTTTATTAGATTTATTAGCAGATTCAGTTGATTGGAATTTATTTATAACATATAGTCCATCTTATAGTATGTTTAAAACAGAATTTGGAATTAAACGTTCTATTAATTATGGGTATAAACACTCTAATTCGATAGACACACGTGGAGCAAAAGATGTAAAAGATATTATAATCTATCCCGTGTTTGATACAACCACAGGATTTGTCGTTACTGTGTATGATACAAGTCAAATTTTTTTAGAGGGAATAGAAGTGGAATTAATTCATAAAAATAGATTAGGACAAAAAGAATATTCTATGTTAGCCAGTACAGATGAAGATGGGAAAGTATTTTTTAAAGCAGTGCCATCTGGGACATATAATATTACTCTGACGAAATTAATGATGGTGGAAGAAGAAAGAAGTATTGGTCGAGGTAAATATGCTAAAAAAATAAAGGAATTGGTTCAAGGCTGGAAAACATATGAATATCCAGAGGCAATAGAAATTATTTTAAATAATATTCTTAAAAAAAATCTAATTTATGAAGAAAATAAAACTATTCTTAAAACACCTTTATATTTAAAATCTTCATTAGAGAGAAAGTGTTTTTCACTAGCAGATGATTTGTGTGGCGCAGTATGTAATAATTTAAAGGATGCTGAATGTGCAAGTGAAGGTCCGTGTCCTACACCTGCTTCAGATCCAAGTGATCCTTGTCCAGGTGCAACATGTGGAGGAGATACAAAATGTACATCAATCGGTGAGGGCGCAGGTTTACCAGTTCCTACAATAAACTGTAGTAATCCAGAATTTTATGATATTGTTGCAGTACATGAAAATGTGCATGTGGGACAACTTGCGCCTTGTAGCCAGTATAAAACATGGGAGGAATATTTTTCAAAAATAAGGGCAAATAGATGTGCTTGGGAACATGCAGCTTATAGTGCTGAAATACCATATTGGGAGGGATTAAGAGATAGATGTAGAAATGTTTTGAATCTTGGTAACGATTGGTGTGATGAACAATTCGCAGTAAACGATCCAATCATTCCAGAGCCGTTGTATTACTCCCAACTTCCCGATGCAGCCATTCTTGATAATGGCGCATCAGAACAAATGCAAAGCCTTTTAAGCACATTTCGCTATGGTAACATCCTCACGGACATAACAACCACACCTCAGGAGTTATTCAGCTATTCCAAAGTTTGTGTTATCCCTACAGGTGGTCTTGTAGGTAACGATTCCTCCCCACAATTTAAAGCATTACTCGAACAATATGTATCTGCAGGCGGATTTATTGTAGTAATGGCAACTCAGCATAATAGCGATCTTTCATGCATTCCTGTTCCAGAAGGAGAGAGTCTCAACGGATACATGTGGCGCGAAGACATGAGCTGCACAGCAAATTCGATTGAGATACAGGACTGGCATAATATTTTAAGCGGGCAAAGTAAAAATATTCTATCCGAACCAGTAGATGGTTATTTTACCTCCTGGCCAAAAGATGCAAAAATTTTATTACGAAGATCAAAAAATGGTCAACCGTGTATGTTGCTTTATAAATATGGTTCAGGCTGGGTATTGGCAACAACAATTTACACAGACTATGGTTATAGCGTAGGGCAAGCAAGCACAAGCGGAAAAGCTTTACTTCGTAACATAATCACCTGGGCTAGAAATTCTGTTGAGATGATAGAATATAGACCTGGTAGTTCAATAAATATTCCGATTACAATAACTAATAAAACGGAGAAAGAAAGTGCAAGTGTAAGTGTAAGTGTAAGTGTTTTAACGCCCGATGGAGCGGAGAAGGAAAAAATCCCTCTTAATCTCCCTTTGCAAAAGGGAGAAACAGGAGCATATACATACACTGGAACAGCAGGACAAGAACTCGGCATATGGCGTATAGAATATGCTTTATTGGATTCAGCAGGCATAGAAATGCAAAAGGAATCGGCTGGTGCTAATTTTGCCGTATCTTCTCCGCCAGCTAATATAAAACCTGCTCCAGACTTATCCTTTTCAGTTCAAAGCAATACAGAGAATTATGTTAAAGGCAGTAGTGCTGTGTTTACAATAATTAGCTGGAATACCAGTGATGAGGAAAGAAATATTACGTGTAAATATTTCTTCCCTCATCACTGGTGGAACACACAAAATGTGCAGTA
>JACQWU010000302.1 GCA_016209155.1 Candidatus Desantisiibacteriota bacterium
AAGCTTGTTTCTGTATCTAAAACAATCACAGATTGTTTTTTCGGGATTATAAATTCTTACCTTATGACCATTGATTTTTATCTCATTAATACCTGCTTCAAACTGTTTTTTAGAAAAATAGTAAAATTCAATTGGCGGGTATTCTAATCTGGTTTTCCATGATTTTCTGTTAATTGCAACAGAAATTACTGAAGGATTAAAAGTCGTTAATTCGTAGTAAGAAAGAGCAGAAAGAAGACAAATAATACCTTGTGGTACAGCATATGCAATATCGATAAAACTCTGATTTGAAATTTCATTTCCGGAAAGTTTATAAAGCCCGCTCTTGATTTTTATTATTAATCCTTTTTCAGTTGAGCTTTTTATATCCCGTGAATGGATACCTTCAGCAAGTATATCCTTCGATCTTGCATATCCATTATGAGCTTTAAATATTTTAATTATTTTTTTATCTATAGTACTTTGATTGGTTATTTTCATAGGCACATTGTAGCAAATGCTTAGGTTTTTGTCCAATGTTTTTTGCTTTAAATTGCTACTGATTTGACTAAATGTTCTTAAAGATATAAAATTAATATCAAACTTAACAGTATTGGAAAAATAATGATTATTAAATGTTTTGTTGGTAAAAATTTAATAAAACTAAAATTAATTATAATTATTACATTATCCCTTTCCTCATGTTCCCCCTCAGTGAGCTTTAATACTGAAGAAATTGAAAAAATCAAACAGAATGTTCCGGAAAATGTTACTACTTTTCAAAAAAAAATAAGGAATGCAGCTCTTGATCAAATAGGAATAACAAGAGATTATGATCCTGCTTATGAAGAAATATTATATCCGATGGGTGATATCGATATGGGAAGAGGTGTTTGCACCGATGTTGTTATAAGGGCATTGAGAAAAGTTAATTTAGATCTCCAACAATTAATACATGAAGATATGAAAAATAATTTTGATATCTATCCTAAAAAATGGGGACATACTAAACCTGATCCGAATATCGATCATAGAAGAGTTCCTAATATAATGACTTTTTTAAAAAGAAGAGGTCTAGAAATTAAAGAAATTTCTGATCCTGGAAGTTTTAAAACAGGTGATGTCGTTGCATGGAAACTATTCACTGGTAATCCGTATATCGGTATTGTGGTAAAAATTAATTTTGAAAATGAAGTTGTGCCATTTATTGTACATAATATTGGATTTGGGACAAAATTGGAAAATAGGTTGTTCGATTGGAAAATAATCGGACATTATAGAATAGATGAAAAGGTATTTTAATAAATTAAAAATACGATATGTTTTATTGCTTTTATTGATTTTTTTTATTCCGGTATTAGTGTTTATGGATAATCACATATCTGAAAGTACAAAAAATAAATTATTTTATTCCTCCGATAATATTCCGCATACAAAAGTGGCTTTGATACTTGGAACAAGGAAAGACTATTTTGGCAGACCTAATTCATTTTATGAATATAGGTTAGACGCTGCTGCACAATTATGGAACAAAAATAAAATCGATGCGATTTTGATTTCAGGTGATAATTCAAAAAAGGAATATGATGAACCTTCGGAAATGAAAAAAGATTTAATTAAAAGAGGAATCCCTGAAGAATGTATAAATTTGGATTTTGCCGGTTTTAGCACGTTTGATTCAATTGTCAGGGCAAATAAAATATTTGGTATAAATGACTATGTAGTAATTTCACAAGCTTTTCATTGTGAACGTGCAATTTATATAGCAAATAAATTAGGTTGTAATGTGATTGGGTATTGTGCTTCTGATGTTGAAAACATTCATGGAATAAAAGTCAGATTCAGAGAAATGTTCGCCAGGGTTAAAACCATAATTGATTTATATTTTATTAAAAAACAACCTAAATTTTTAGGAGAAAAGGAAATAATTAAATTTAGAGACACAAATAAATGAAAAGGAAATCAAGGAGCATTCCATCTATTTATCAAACCCGAAAGCGGGTTCGATAAATCGCCCCCTTATATTTATAAAATTGATAATTTGGATTAATTAGATATTATTAATATTTTTACTATCCCAAACTATGAATGAACCCTGCTTTAAAAATATTTTTTTGTTTTCTCCCTCCGCACAAAAAAGGGAGAAAATAAAAAAATATAAAACCGTTGAATTTTAAAACAGCGAAAGTGTAGTTCTTCACAAATCATGACATTTATCTTTTTTAAACGGCGTGATTTGTGATTAACGGAGCGGGTAATAATGAATTCAGTATGCAAAATATTTTTTTGTTTTTCCTCATTTTTAATAAAAAGAATAACTTACAATTTTCTATAGTCATTGTTGAACGAAACCGCTTCGCGGTAGCCAAAATCCAACCCCAGTGCTGGCAGCCACCGCTCTCATTAACAAAGGTTTTTTCTTTTGCCCTCTTTCAAATCCCTATTGTCTGCATAATCTAATTTTCGTATAATTCTCCAAAGCATAATATTTAAACATATTTATCAATACAATCTCGTCAATATTTTTCATCGTAACAATACTTCTCATCAAGCTATTTTTCACTACACTAATATTTTATCCTCCCTCATTTGATTGAAATAAAACAAAAAATAATATAAAACAATATAAGATCAAATCATCAAATCCCCTAACCCCTTTTATCTAAAAGGGGAACTTCTAATCCCCCTCTTATCCCCCTTTTTTCAAAAAGGGGGGAAGATAAAACCTAAAACCTAAAACCTAAAATTAAAAAAGGAGAAAAACCCATGGGAAAGCTAAGAGAACAAATGGAGCGAGACCTGGCAATAAAAAGATTTAGCCAAAAGACACAAAAAACTTATCTTGCATGCGTAAGAAACTTCGCTGGTTACTTCAATAAGTCCCCGGATTTGATGGGAAGAGAGGAGGTGAAAAAATATTTACAATTCTTAATCGAAGAAAAAAACTATTCATCATAATATGTAAATCAAAGCTACAGCGCATTAAAATTCTTCTATGAAGTTACACTCCGAACAAAATGGTTCATGGATAAAATCCCACGTGCACATAGAAATAAAGGCTCTTCGCGTAGTTGAGTGGGTAAAATTACGTGGTAGAGATTGAATAATTATTGATTTATCAAGGGAGATA
>JACQWU010000291.1 GCA_016209155.1 Candidatus Desantisiibacteriota bacterium
ATTTGTAGGGGCAGGTCTTGCGCCTGCCCTGAAATCAACTAATTTTTTGGTAGTTGTGCTATTAGCACTTCCTTAAATACATTTTTACCGACCCCACTAATCCTCATTTTCGCTGCATATAAATTTGTTTTGCCAGCCAAATCTTCGATGTCCGCACTGATTATTTTTAGTTTATCTCTTTGCTCTTGGATTTCTAATGAGATTTTAGTTGAATCATAGTGTGACTGAGAGAAGGTTGTGGTTGAAAAGATTAGTAAGATAAATATTATAATAATTTCTAATAATTTAATTTTATTCATAAATTGGTAATATTATAGCATGAAATTATTTATAAACATATTTTATATGGGGAATTCTGTTCATATCTCCTTGACTTTTTTACCTGCCCAAAGGTAATATACTTGGATAATATTAAAATAATAAGGAACATAAGTCTTATGTCGATTCATCGAATAGAAGTGGCAACCATAAATAGCTTTCCCGATTCTGAAGGATTGAATTTACTGCATGATATAAAATCTTTTGGAATAACTTCAGTAAAAGGGGTAAGAGTAATTAAAATATATAAATTGGAAGGTATTGATAATACTGATGTTTTGCAAAAGATAATAAATAATCTTCTGGTTGAAGCATTATGGCAGGAGTATGCACTTGATTCACCGGTTATTTCCGCAGGCGAAAGAAAAACAGTTGAAATCGCGCTGAATCCGGGGGTAATGGACACTGAGATAGAATCCATTTTGCGCGCAGTAAAGGATTTAGGGATACAAAATTTAAAAATGGCAGGCACAGGAAAAAAATATATTTTTGACGGTAATCCGGAAGATAAAGAGATTGATTCTATTACCGAAAAACTTTTAATGAATAAAATAATTCAGCATCGGGTAATAACTCCTGAGAAAACCCTGTTTCTCGGACATAAACCGCGCCTGTCAGCGGTTATTCCTGTTCGAAATATTTCTGATGAAAAACTAATGGAGCTGAGCAGGGACAAGCTCTGGCTTGCGCTTTCCGAGATGAAAATATTACAGAAATATTTTAATATTTTGAAGCGCGATCCTACGGATGTGGAGCTTGAAACACTTGCGCAGACATGGTCGGAACATTGTAATCATAAAACATTCAGGGCAAACCTTAAGATAAACAATAAAAAGACTCCTTCTCTTATGTCAAGAATAAAGGATGCCACCCGTAAAGTAAATTCACCGCGTGTTATTTCCGTATTTCATGATAATTCGGGAGTGGTTGATTTTTACGGGCAGTGGGCAATTTGCGGTAAAGTTGAGACTCATAACTCTCCAAGTGCAATTGAACCGTACGGCGGAGCAATGACAGGCTCAGGCGGTGTATTTCGGGATATTGCGGGTACTGGGAAAGGGGCTAAAGTAATTGCGTCTACTGATATTTTCTGTTTTGCGCCTTATGACCTGCCCCCTGAAGAGGTACCTCCCGGCTGTATTCATCCGCGGAGGTTATTTAAGGAAATAGTACGCGGAGTAAAAGATTATGGAAATAGGATGGGAATACCTACAGTGAATGGTTCAGTGCACTTTTATCAGCGTAATTTAACAGGCTGGGCCGCAAAACCTTCTGTAATTGTCGGAGCATATGGTTTAATCCCTAAAAAATTTGCGCATAAAGGTGAGCCTAAAAAAGGCGATTTGGTTTTGATTGCCGGCGGGAAAACAGGAAGAGACGGCATCCATGGAGCGACTTTTTCATCCGGGGCAATGACAAAAAGTACAGAGAGCATTTCATCCGGAGCAGTGCAGATAGGAAATCCCATTGAAGAAAAACGTATGTTTGAAGCTGTCCTTAAGGTGCGCGACAGGGGATATATCCGTGCTTTAACGGATTGCGGAGCAGGGGGATTTTCGTCTGCTGTCGGCGAGATGGGGAAAAATACCGGAGCCATTATACATCTTGAAAAAGCTCCTTTAAAGTACTCAGGACTTGCTCCATGGGAGATTTGGGTATCTGAATCTCAGGAAAGAATGGTTCTTGCGATTCCTCCTGAATTTTTAGATGAAACGCAGAAGATTTTTAGCGATTATAATGTTGAATCAACAGTATTAGGTAATTTTAGCGCGGATAAAAAACTTAAAATTTTTTATGAAAATTCTCTTGTATGCGATCTTGATATGAAATTTTTACATGATGGTCTGCCCAAGCTTACTTTGAATGGCACCTGGACCAAAAAAGAATTAAAAGAACCTGATATAAAAACAGAAATAACAAGCGGTATGCTTAAAAAAATATTCAGTCATGGAAATATATGCAGTAAAGAACCTATAATTAGGCAATATGATCATGAAGTACAGGGAGGCCTGGTTTTAAATCCATATACAGGGGTAAAATTGGACGGGCCAAACAATTCCTCTGTCCAGGAGATAATTCTCCGGAGCGGGAAAGGTATAGCTATAGCACACGGTCTGAATCCTGTTTATAATCTTATAGATCCGTATCACGGAGCATGCTGCGCAATAGATGAGGCAGTCCGCAATCTGGTTTCAACCGGTACAAATCCAAAGCATATTGCGCTTATTGATAATTTTATAACCGGTGTTCCGGATGAGAAAGTTATAGGCGAGCTTGACAGGATGGTGCAGGCTTCTTATGATCTGGCTGTTGCATGGAAAATGCCGTTTGTATCAGGTAAAGACAGTCTTAGCAGTACATATAAATATCCCGACGGCAGAATATTAAATATTCCGCCGGTTTTATGCATTTCAGCTTTTGCTCCTATTTATGATATTAAAAGGACAGTAACAACAGATTTTAAAAAATCTGGGAATCTTATTTATATGGTAGGTGAGACACGCCATGAATTGGGAGGTTCTGTTTATTATGATATTCACGGAGAATTAGGAGCTTCAGTACCTGTTGTTTTACCGGGACGCGCAATAAAAATATTTAACAGTATTTATAATCTCATCTCAAAAGGTATTATATCATCCTGCCATGATATAAGCGAAGGCGGTCTTCTTGTAAGTTCAGGGGAGATGTGTTTTGGCGGGGAATGCGGAGCAGAAATAGATCTGGGAATGGTTCCTGTGCTTTCCGGTCTTACCCAAAGTGACGTGATTTTATTTTCAGAGTCATGTTCGCGTTTTTTGATTGAAGTTCCGCCGGCGGGGAAGAAAGATGTTGAAAAGATATTAAAAGGATTACCCTTTGCCTGTATAGGTAAAGTATTAAAAGAAAAAAGGTTGAGGTTTAAAAAAGATAAAAATATAATATTTGAAAGTGATATAACAGTCCTTAAAAAAGCCTGGCAGGCACCTATGAAAGAAATTTTCGGATAAGAGGAAATAATGAAACATAAACCTAAAGTTGCTATACTTGTTACTGATGGTACCAACTGTGATATGGAAACTTTTTTTGCATTTTCTGAAGCAGGGGGGAAGCCTCAATATGTACATATCAATCAATTATTTTCTAAAGAAATAAAACTTGAAGATTTTCAGATTCTGGCGCTTCCCGGAGGTTTTTCTTATGGTGATGATATTATATCAGGTAAGATTCTTGCCAATCAGTTAATCTATCGCCTTAAAGAAAGCCTTGAGAGATTTATACAGAAAGACACCCTGATACTTGGAATATGCAATGGTTTTCAGGTGCTTGTGAGGACGGGGATATTGCCGTTCGGGAAACATCCGGCAGGTGAAACCACACTTGTTTACAATGATTCTAATCATTTTCAGTGTGAATGGGTGGATTTAAAAGCTACTCCGTCTGTATGTGTATTTACCGGAGGGCTTGAAGAAGTTGAAATATCATGGCCTATTGCTCATGCTGAGGGAAAATTTATAGTTCATAACTATGATGTGTATAAAAAAATGTTAAAAGCCAAACAAATAGTATTAAAATATAAAAATAAAAATCCTAACGGATCTTTTGCCTCCATTGCAGATATTTTGGATAAAAGCAATATGAATAAAAAAAAACTTTCTGTGTGTATTGTCACACAGCAATTCGGTTCACAATATAATAAAAGCGGTCTCGGTTCATATACGAACATGCTTGTTGAATATCTTATTAATGCAGGAGAAGATGTAACTGTATGCACACCCGATGTCCCGGACATTTTAGAACATAAAAAAACCGGCATACGCTTTTATAAAATACCAGTCTTAAAATACGATATCTCCCACGGGAAATGGATATCCTTTGCATATAATTTTGCAAAAATATTAAAAAAAATATCAGGTGAAAATAAATTTGATGTAATTCATTTTACGGATGCCAGGGAAGCTCTGTTTTGTAAAAAAATTGGAATTCCTTTTGTCGGTACGCAGAATGATTATTATTTTGCTGAAGCATCAAGTAATCCCTTAAAGTTCAGAGAAAATTATAAAGACTGGATAAAAAGATATTTTTATTATCAATTAGTAAAAAAAATTGAACCGGTATCGCTTAAAAAGATGACCCATATTATTACTGCCGTCCCATTAACAAAAAAAATATTAAGGGAGATATATCACATTCCCGAAGAAAAAATGGATGTAATATATTACGGGATAAAAGAAAATATAAATAAAAAAGTTAAGCGGAATATTAATGACTTAATGGCTTCCCCGAAACTTCTCTTTGTAGGGGCGAATTATCAGAGAAAGGGGCTTCCTCTTTTGTTAAAAGCTCTTGCTCTTGTCATAAAAAAATTTCCAAATACAACTTTAAATGTTATAGGAGAAAATTCTGAAAAAACCGGTATGATAGAAATGGCAAAACAACTTGGAGTGCATTCTTGTGTAAATTTTTTGGGATTTGTACCAAATGATAAAACGCTGGAATATTTTTCCATGTCGGATATTTTCATTATGCCGTCACTTATTGAAGCATTCGGAATAGTATTTTTAGAGGCAATGAGCTCCGGTGTTCCGGTAATCGGAAGCAATACAGGAGGGATATCGGAAGTAATTAAAAATGGTGAAAATGGATTTCTTGTTGACCCTGCTGATCATGAGGATCTGGCTGAAAAAATAATCCAGCTTATAACAAACCCCGATTTAAGAGAAAAATTTATTCAGGGTGGATATGGTTGTGTGAAGAATTTTTCAATTGAAAATATGGGGATAGAAACCGAAAAGATATATCACAAAGTAATACATTTGTAGGGGCAGGTCCCCGTGCCTGCCCAATACAAGATGGAAACCGAAAAGATATATCATAAAGTAATACATATTTAGCGAGATTAAATTAATGGACACTTTAATATCAATAAAACAATGTATTTTATGCGGTTCTTACAATAATACTCCGCCTTCGGCTTCCCCTGAATATATAATTTGTAAAAATTGCGGACTGGTATATTCATCTTTGCGGTTTAGTGATGAAAAACTGGAAGAAGTTGCTAATTCCTGCGCTCAAATGCATCATCTATCAAAAAACAGGTTAGAAGCGGATTTTTCTCAATTTATGATTCAGATGGTATATGAGCCCAGGTTGAAAGATATTTCTCCTTTTCGCAAAAATAATAGAATCCTGGATATTGGATGTGCAACAGGCGGATGGCTTAGTTTTTTAAAAGAAAATGGATGGGATGCTCATGGCCTGGAATTATCTCCGGAAAATGCGCAATACGGGATAAAGGTAAAAGGATTAAATATTTTTTGCGGGAATATAAATGAAGCTTCTTATCCGGATGAATATTTTGATGTTGTCACACTCTGGGAAGTAATAGAACATGTTAATGACCCGATTAATAATTTAAAAAAAGCTTATCAAATTTTAAGAAAAGGCGGGATCCTGGCTCTTTCCACCCCCAACTATAACTGCTTAACCCGTTTAATCATTCAGAATAATTGGACGGGTATGGATCCTAATTCTCATTATCATTTATTCACTCCTTCTACTATAAAAAAACTATTAACAAAAACCGGTTTTAAAAATATAAAAATTAGGACTATGGATCTAAATCCCTATGAAATATTACATGAGTTTAAAAAAGATAAATCCTACGAAAAGCATCAAGAAGATATAAAAAAGATAAAAGAAAAAATAAAAAATAATAAATTAATGTATCTTACCAGAGCAGCATTAAATAAAATATTAGGAGTAATTCCTTTAGGTGAAAAGATGGTGATTTTGGCAGTAAAACCTTGATATTAAAAACACTGGTGATAGAGTATGGATAAACAGCGGAGTAAGTGGTATAATAATTATTAAAGAGGAGAATTGCTTAATGAACAATATTGATATTAAAAAAATTATTGCTCCTTGTCTCTGGAGTGCTTCGCTCGAGGATATTGATATTAATTTAGATAAATTTCTTATTATTGAACGAATACTTGAACATGGGGGAGATAAACAAATCAGCTTTCTTTTTAATATATATATAAAAGAAGATATAATTCAAGTAATAAAGGAAAGCTCATATTTAAACGCAAAAACCGTAAATTACTGGTGTTGTTTTTTTGATATAAAAAAAGGGGATACAAGATGTTATACAAAGCCATCTCTCCATCTCTGGCCGGCATCCTGAAAGAAATAAATACATTTCAATTACCCCAGGGAACATATTTAGCAGGCGGTACTGCTTTAGCTATATATTTAAATCATAGAATATCTGTTGATATTGATTTATTTACGGAAAATGAATTTTACAATCAACCCATATTATCTATTCTGAGTCAAAAATTTAAAACGGTTGTAACAAATGCTTATGAAAAAAATACTTTAATAGCAGAAATAGATAATATCAAATTCAGTTTGTTTAAATATCCCTATCCGCTTCTTGAACCATTATTTTATGTTTCGGATTTTAATATATATTTAGCTTCTATTATTGATATCGCTGCTATGAAAATAGTTGCGATTGGGCAAAGAGGTACAGCAAAGGATTTTGTTGATTTAAAGGCAATTATATCAACCCGCAATTTTTCACTGGAATATCTAATAATGCAAGTTCAAAAAAAATATAAAGTAAGTGAAGAATATAACTATCAAATAAAAAAAAGTCTGGTATTTTTTGATGACGCAAAAAAAAGCTTAGGTGAAGTTACTTTGTTTGAAAATAATGAATTTAACAGAATAAAAATAGAAGAATGGGAGAAAACAGAAAAATTTTTTAAAAAATTAATATTCAACAAATAATTTTTTTATCTGGATGTTCCATTAATACCCTGCCTTTCTAAGGCAGGGATGAATTGGCACAAAAATAAATAATAAAGAATTCCTATCAGA
>JACQWU010000292.1 GCA_016209155.1 Candidatus Desantisiibacteriota bacterium
AAATACGGTTCAAAACATTCAGATGCAATAGTGACCAAAAGTTATTCTCTTGGAAGAAAATTTATTCAGGAAGTGGATTCCGCGGCAGTTTATGTTAATGCCTCAACACGATTTACAGACGGAAATCAATTTGGACTTGGAGCTGAAATTGGAATAAGCACCCAGAAACTTCATTCACGAGGCCCGATGGGGCTTGATGACCTTACATGCACAAAATTCATAATCTTTGGCGACGGGCAGATCAGGGAATAGGTACTATCAAAAATAAAAATGAGCCGTAGAGATCACAGAAAAAAATATTTTTAGGTTTATTGAATCCTCTGTGCACTCTGTGGTTAAGCTTTAATAAGAGGAGATGTATATGGATAAAAAGTTTTCAGAAAATTCATCGGAAATGTTTGATAAAATAGTTGATAAGCTCATTGTATGGGCGGAAAAAGGGAAAGAGGAAGGTTCCTATGCGATTAAGGTGGGTAAATTGCGTATGAATATTTCCTCCATTAATCTTCAAATGGAAGAGAAATTTCTTGAAATAGGCAAAAAAATTTACGATTTATACACTAAAGGTAAAATGGAGCAGATTGAAGAATTGAGTGAGATTTTCAGTGAGATAAAGTCCCTTGAACAGAAAGCTAACAGACATAAAAAATTAATACAAAAACTAAGGGATGATCATAATAAACAAGCTACACAAAAATAATACTATGTTATAAACAAATATGTTTATACTGACTCCTTTCGTTGATAAATTAAATGATAAGAGAAGATATATTATTAATTATATCAATACCTTATGGAGATTTTCAGGATGAAAAAAAATAATATAGTAAAAGCTATTATTATTGTTTTTTCAATTTTTCTATTTTCATCCTGCACAAAATTTTCCCGGACACAACTTACACAAGGTAAATCATCCGAAAATTTTCTCGTTAATCCGTTTATTGAGAAAGATACAGTCTGGGAAAATGAAATTATTATAAAAGGTTTGGCTGTAATAAAAGAAGGGGCGGTTTTAAAAATAATGCCGGGGACAAAAGTAAAATTTGTAAAAATAGATTTAAACAATGATAAAATTGGTGACGGGGAGCTGGTTATCGAAGGTAAAATAATTGCTATAGGGGAACCGGAAAAACCCATCATATTCACTTCTTTTGAAAAAAATCCGGCAAAAAAAGACTGGACATTTGTTTATATTGACCGCAATCAGGATTTTATAATTGAAAATTGCGTATTCTCTTATGCCTTTACAGGTCTTCAGATTCATTATTCCAAAGGTGAAATAAAAAATAATATTTTTGAGAATAATTTCGAGGGATTAAGATATTCAACGGACAAAATATTTATACATAATAATATTTTCCATAATAACACTTACGGTATCCGTTTTGAATCCAGGCGGTCTGAGGCAGAAATATCATATAATGAAATAACAGAAAACACTTACGGAATATTTTCTGTTATGCGCTCGCTTATAGAGGAAAATAAAATAATAAATAATAACATTTATAATAATCATAAATATAATTTTATTATGGGTATGGAGCAGACAGACGATATTTCCGCTCCTTCCAACTGGTGGGGAAAAGTAGATTCAGCGGAAATAAATGATTTGATTTATGATAAAAACGATGACCCGTCTATCGGTGAAGTAAAATATCGGCCTTTTTTAGAAACAAAGGTTGAAAATGCAGGTAAAATGAAAAATTAAAATTGAGGAATTTATGAATGAATTTGAAAGTACAGCTATTACTGCCGCAATGGAAGCAGGTAAATTACAAAGAGATAATTACAGTAAACATAATAATATATTTTATAAAGGAAGAATAAATCTTGTAACTGAAATCAATATTGAAAGCGAAAGAATAATAAAAAATACTATTCTTAAACGTTTCCCCGACCATTCTATTATGGCAGAAGAAAGTGAAGAAAAAGTAGCTTCAACACAATACAAATGGATTATCGACCCGCTGGACGGGACAACTAATTTTGCACATGGCTATCCTTGTTTTTGTATATCTATTGCACTTGAAAAAGACGGGGATATAATACTCGGAGTAATCTTTGATGCTGTTAAAAAAGAACTTTTTACGGCAAAAAAAGGAGAAGGCGCATTTTTAAACGGGGAAAAGATATCTGTATCAAAAATTGATAAATTAACCGAAAGTTTATTGGTTACAGGGTTTCCCTATGATATAAGAGAAAATCCTGACAACAATCTTAATTATTTTTTTGCAATGAGCATGGCCGCGCAGGCAGTTAGAAGAGACGGAGCAGCGGCTCTTGATCTTGCCTATATTGCATGCGGAAGATTTGACGGATTCTGGGAGCTTAAGCTCGCCCCATGGGATATTGCCGCCGGTATACTTATGGTTGAGGAAGCGGGAGGTACTATTACAGGATTAAAAGGCCAGCCAATCACATTGTTATCACAGGAAATATTAGCGAGCAATAGTAAAATTCATGCGGAAATGATGGAAGTAATAGAAGAAAACAATAGACCTGGAAAATAAAATTATGAAAAAAATCATCCTTGCTTCAGCTTCTCCGCGGCGGCGGGAACTCATGGAACAATATGGAATAGAATTCGAAGTTTACCCTGCCTCAATTCCTGAACATGAAATTTCTGCAGATACACCAGAAGGGGAAGTTGTAAAAATAGCATTTGAAAAAGCAGAGCAGATAGCAAATTTGCATCCTGATGATATAGTAATCGGAGCAGATACCATTGTAGTATATAAAGACGCAATACTCGGCAAGCCTGAAAATGAAAAAGATGCAATAAAAATGCTAAAATTTTTAAGCGGCAAAACTCATTATGTTCTTACGGGGCTCGTTATTATTAACAAATCCGGAAATGTTATAATAAGCGATTATGAAAAAACTTATGTATCAATGCGTGAATTAAGCTTAGAAGAAATTGAAAATTATGTAGCCGGCAGAGAACCTATGGATAAAGCAGGAGCTTATGCCATACAGGGGGAAGCAAGAGATTTTATAATTGATGTACAAGGCTGTTTTTATAATGTAGTTGGACTGCCGGTGAATAAACTGAAAGAGATGCTTGGAAAATTAGAAAAGAAAGTCGAAGGAAAAATGTAAAAGCAAAATTAAGGTGCAAATAATGAATATAAAAAAAAATAATTTGATAATCCCATTATTTTCATCTATCTTAACAATAAGCCTATTAATAATTTTAGTAAAATTTTTCAAATCATTTAGTGATAATATTAATAATAAATTTTATGATTATAAAATTAAAACCTGCGGAAAACTTCGTCCTGATAAATATAATGCAAAAGAAAAAATTGTAACAGTATCTCTTGAAGACGGAAAAACAATTCCTCAAATCGGATACCCGTCTCTTTTTGTTCACGCAAAGATGATAGAAAAATTGAAAAAGTATAAAGTAAAATCAATTTTATATGATTTTATTTTCTTTGGCATGATCCCAAATGAATTGATAAAAGCGGCAAATTCAGCAGACAATATTTTCTGGCCTGTAAGTTTCTATTTAACAAAAAATAAAAAAGAGGCTTATTCTATTAATAGATATCGTCCTTTTGCCCGAAAAATCATTAAAAAGAATTCTATATATTATGAAACAGCCAAAGACAAATTTTTCTATGCGGGTTTTGGTATTTTTCCCAATGAAGAATTAACAATATCATCAAAAGGTGTGGGCCAAATTTGCACAAGCAATGATGAAAAAGATAAAAACAGTATTTTCCGCAAGGCTCTTTTAGTGATAAACATCGATGGATATATTCTTCCATCAATAAATTTATTTTTAATCTGCGATTACCTTCAAGTGCCTTTTAAAAAAATTATAATAGAACCGGGTGAATGTATTATTCTTCCGAAAGCTAAACTTTCGAATAATGAGACAGAGGATATTACTATCCCTATAAATGACCGCGGTGAAATGTGGATAAATTATATTAAACCGTGGAGTAATAAGAAACATAAATTAATGGAATCTTTCTCGTTTACAAAAGTACTTAATCCGGAAGAAAAACCCGAACAGGAGAAACATCTGCAAGAACAGCTGAAAAATAAAATTTGCCTTGTAGGCAATGCTTTATCTGCCAGCAAGGATATGCACAAGGTACCAATCGATAATAACTATCCCGGCATAGGGATACATTCTCATATTATATATACAATCCTGAGCAGGAATTTTATAAGACCGGTTTCTTCCTTATATATGTTGATTATTTTTTCGTTTATTCTGCCTGGCATATCATATATAATAAACAAACATGGATCCCCTAAAGCATTAATTATTTATTTTGGATTTATTATTGGTTATTTAATTATTTCTTATACAGTTTTTATTTTTTCTGGTATAGTTTTACATGATTTTATACCTTTAACAGGATTTTTATTATTTGGAATTTTAAATTTTATAATAGGAGGATTAATATGATTAAAATTATAAAAAATTTCTTAATTGTTTGTGGAATTATCGCATTGATATATTATTTTGGCGGACCAAAAATAAAAAAATGGCTGACTCATAAAGAAAAAACCATAACTCAAAAATTAGAAACAAAAATTGAAAAAGGGAAAGATAAATTAAAAGATAAATTTGAAGAGACTAAAGAGAAGATGGAAGATAAAATTAAAAATGTTATGGAAAAATAAAGCCGTTATTTTTAATTAAAAATTTTAATAATATTATATTCAGTATTACGCTCTGCCGGGATTTTGCTTGCATCACGGATAAGTTGTATGATTTCGTTGCGGGTGATTTGGTATGATGTGCCTGCCGCTTTCACAACGTTTTCTTCAAGCATAATACTGCCAAGATCATTTGCGCCAAACCACAAGCTCAATTGCCCGATATCTTTGCCCTGAGTTACCCATGAGCCCTGTATGTTGATAATATTGTCAAGGAATAATCTTGAAATTGCCAGAGTTTTTAAATAATCATAGCGTGAATTTTTAGTGCCGCCTAATTCCGTGAAACCTGGTTGAAATGTCCATGGGATAAAGGCTCTAAAACCGGAAGTTTTATCCTGAAGGCTGCGTATAAATTCCATATGCATAATACGGTCGCCAAAATTTTCAACACTACCCATCATCATAGTGGCGGTAGTTTTGAATCCTGCATTATGCGCCTGCTCCATTACTCCAAGCCATTCCGTGCCTGAAATTTTTTTAGGGCTGATCGTTTTGCGGACATGGTCAACAAGGATTTCAGCACCGCCTCCGGGGATTGAATCAAGACCTGCGTCCTTAAGCTTATTTAAAACCATGGGGATAGAAAAATTTGATATTTTTGTAAAATGTATAATTTCAGGAGGGGAAAAAGAATGAATATAAATTCGAAATTTTGATTTAATTTTTTTTAGTATATCAATATAATAATCAAAAGGAAGATCAGGATTGAGTCCTCCCTGAAGCATTATTTGTGTTGCTCCGGCATTATAGGCTTCCTCAACTTTTCTAAGTATCTCTTCACTGGAAAGCACATAGGCGTCTGGAGAATCAGTTTTACGGTAAAAAGCGCAAAACTTGCATTGAGTCTGACAGATATTTGTATAATTAATATTACGGTCAATTACAAAAGTTGAAAAACCGGTTTTGTTAAAACGGCCGGAAATTTGATTTGCAGTATCACCAAGCTCCGGAAGAGGAGCTTCTTGATATAAGGTCAAGGCGTCTTTTTTATCAAGACGTTTTCCCATTAAAATATTATTTAAAATTTTTCTATAATTAATCATCCCTTTTTACCTCAGCGAATACTAATTCCGGAACTTTTTTTATAAATCCGTGTTTTCCGGCTTTTTCAAAAAATAATTTCATGCCTTCCTGATAGGCAGCTCCAAATTCAAAATGGAGACTTTTAAAATAATCAAATAAAAATTCCGCATCAAAAATTTCCCATTTTGCACATTCTTTTGCAATTTTATTTAATTTTTTTGAGCTGTATAGCATTGAAGATATAAAATTACTATATATTTTTTGCAAAACTTCAGGCTTTGTTTTAGCAAATTCACGGTGTACAGCCCAAACTGCATAAACCATTTTTTTGCCTGTAAGCTCCTTCCATTCTCTTCCAAGGTCATAAAGCAAAAGCCCCTCCGGATTATAAAGTATTTTCAGCGCTTCATCTCCGATCAAAAGTACCGCTTCAGCTTCTTTTAATGCCTCAGTAAGAGATGGTTTAGCATCAATGTATTTAACATCCAAATTATATTTTTCTTTAACAATTATTTTTGTAAGTATCCGAGAAGTGGCTGAATTGGTTGTAAGAGCGATCTTTTTCCCGTTCAGTTTTTTTAGCGGTTCCCGGCATATGAGTAAAATACTTTTTACTTCACCGTCAGAGCTGACAGTAAGATCAGGGAGGAGCATTAATCTTCCGGCATTAAGACAATATTCGATAGCAGAGATTGGGCTTACATCCAATTTATTGTCCAGAAACAGACGATTTAATTCAGTCGGAGTTCCTTTTACCAGATCCACATGAAAAAGCGCTTTATTATTTATAAGACCGTAATAAAGAGGTAAACAATTTAAATATTGAATATGCCCAATCCGCGGACGCATATTTTTCTATTCCTTATAAATTTTAATAACATTATACAGGGTATCCCGTTCAACAGGAGTATGTCCTGTTTCTCTAATTAGAGAGATTAACTCTTGTTTTGAGATGTATTGCTCTGTTTCAGCACCCGCAGAATGGGTTATTTTTTCCTCGACCACAGTACCATCCAGATCATCTACTCCAAAATTAAGAGAAAGTTGTGCAATATCAAGCCCCACCATTATCCAGAAAGATTTTATATGATCAAAATTATCAAGCATAAGCCTTGCTATCATATACATCTTCAGGTTTTCAAATGCTCCCGGGCGCTTATGGGTATTTTCAAATTCAGTATTTTTTGGATGAAAAGGCAGCGGGATAAAAGCCTGAAAACCGTCTGTTTTATCCTGCAAATTACGCAAAGATATCAAATGATCAATTATTTCCTCATCGGATTCAAGGTGTCCGTATAAAAGTGTGGCATTTGAACGAAGTCCAAGTGTATGGGCAGTTTCCATCACTTCCAGCCATTTTTCACCGGAAGCTTTTTTTGGGCATACTTTTTCTCTTACTTTGGAATTGAAAATTTCAGCGCCGCCGCCCGGCATAGATCCCAGACCGGCATTTTTTAATATGATAAGCACATCTTTTATTGATCTGCCGGATATTTGAGAAAAATAATCTATTTCCACTGCCGTAAAAGCCTGAATATGAATCTTTGGCATTTTTTCTTTTAGGCGGCTGATTATATCCACGTAATATTCAAAAGGCAGATCCGGATGTAAGCCGCTCACGATATGCACTTCGGTTATTCCAAGAGGCAATGAATCAATAGCACGGCGAACCGCTTCATCCGCTGTCATTGAATAAGCATCTTTATCATTTTTATCTCTGCTGAAAGCGCAGAACTTACATCTTGATACGCATACATTAGTCAGATTAATATGAAGATTAACATTAAAAAAAACGTAATCACCGGTTTTTTTCTTTTTAACATTGTTTGCAAGATTTCCAAGCGCATAAATATCATTTATCTTAAAAAGATTAATACCGTCTTCTTTGCTAAGCCGTTCACCGGATAAAATTTTATTATTGATTAATTGAATATTATTGTTCAGTTGAAAATCTCCATAACTTGTTGATACCTGAATCTTGCACTTCAGATTCTGGTGATATGTATGTTTCATTTTGTAAAATATAAATCCAGCCATGTAAAAACAAAAATTAATATACTTACAACTCCATTGGTAGTAAAGAAAGCCACATTTACCCGCGATAAATCTGAAGGTTTAACAATATGATTTTCGTACCATAGAATTGAGGCAACTGTCAGCACACCAAGAAAATAAAAAATTTGCAATTGGAATAGAAAACCTGTCAGTAAAAGCAATATAATTGTAATTACATGAAGTAATGAAGTTACTTTTAAAGCAGTTGAAATACCAAAGCGCGATGGAATAGAGAATAATCCTTCCTTTCGGTCAAAATCGATATCCTGACAGGCATAAATAATATCAAATCCGGCTGTCCAGAACATTATCGCCATTCCAAGAAGAATCACTTTTAACGGAGGTATGGTATTTGTTACCGCAATCCATGTTCCTATCGGAGAAAGGCCAAGAGAAATACCGAGTATAAAATGGCAGAAATAGGTAAATTTTTTAGTATAAGAATAAATTATCATAGGTAAAAGCAATATCGGCCAGAAATATCTGCACATAGGAGACAGCATATAAGCTGATAGAATAAAAATTAAAATTGCACTATAAGTAAAAAGCAGAACTTCTTTTTCTGTTAACAGCTTCTGAGGCAGAGCACGGTTTTTTGTGCGGGGATTGCGTGCGTCTATTTCTCTATCAACATACCGGTTAAAAGACATTGCAAAAGTTCTGGCGCTTACCATTGCAACCGTAACCCAGAATAAATCACGATTAAACAAAAACCTTCTTCGCGAAAGCAATATTCCAAGATATGCAAAAGGCAGAGCAAATATTGAATGCTCAATTTTTATCATTTCTAAAAAAGCAGTAAACTTTGAACGTCCTGTTTTACTCATAATTGGTGATTATCGAATCCTTTAACGGGCTTGATAAATCAAGCCCCTACTAAAATCCATATTCCTTCCATCTTGTTGTGACAAGTTGTTTTATTTTTTCTTCCATTATTATTTCATCAGGCCATGGACGGGGATGCCCTTCTTCCTTCATTTTGCGTGTTGCGTCAATTCCCATTTTTGATCCGTATTTATGTGTCGGACTTGAATGATCCAAAACATCCAGGGGCCCTTTTTGAAAAAATACATCACGTTCCGGATCAACATTATTGAATACCTTCCATGTAACTTCGGAATAATCCTGCACATTAACTTCTTCATCAACTATTATAATAACTTTGGAAAACATCATCTGCCCAAGTCCCCATAGCAGGCTTGCAACTTTACGCGCCTGTCCGGGATATTCTTTTTTTATTGATACAATTACACAATTGTGAAATACACCCTCAAAAGGTAAAGAGTAATCCACAATTTCCGGAAGCTGAGTCCTTACCAAAGGTAAAAAAATTCTTTCAGTGGCTTTTCCCATATAACAGTCTTCCATAGGCGGTTTCCCGACAATTGTTGCCGGATAAATTGGTTTTTCTCTGCGGGTGATACATTGAACATGAAATACAGGAAATTTTCCCTGTTCAGAATAATAACCGGTATGGTCACCAAAGGGACCTTCATCTCTTAATTCATCAAGAGAGACATATCCTTCAAGAATAAATTCAGCCTGGGCAGGAACATAGAGATCTACGGTATGAGCTTTAACTATTTCAACAGGCTCTTTCCGCAAAAATCCCGCAAAAATAAGCTCATCAAGTCCCGGAGGTAAAGGAGCAGTAGCAGAGTAAATTGTTGCAGGATCTCCTCCTAAAACAGCGGCAACTTCCATTTTTTTTCCGAGTTTTTGATGTTCGCGGTAATATTTAGCACCATCATGATGTGCATGCCAGTGCATACCTGTTGTTGTTTTATCAAAAACCTGCATACGGTACATTCCTAGATTTTGCACACCGGTATTCGGATTTTTTGTTACAACAAGCGGTAAAGTTATAAATCTTCCGCTATCGCCGGGCCAGCATTTTAAGACCGGCAGTTTATCCAGGTCTATAGATGTTTCTATTACTTCCTGGCATGGTCCGGATTTGACTTTTTTAGGTTGAAAATCTGCTATTTCTTTAAGTTTTATCAGTACCCCTATTTTTTCCCAGAAAGTTTTTGGCGGTGAAGACGGGACAAGAGCCATCATACGTTCTGCTATTTTATCAAGGGAGTCTGTAAGAAGAGCGGCGCTCATTCTTTCGAGGCTCGCAAATGTATTTATAAGTACAGGATAAGGTGAATTTTTTACTTTTTCAAAAAAAAGTGCCGGTCCGTTTTTCTTAACCATACGATCGGCAATTTCAGTTATTTCCAGGTCAGCATCTACAGGTACGGATATCCGCTTTAAATCTTTTTTTGTTTCAAGGTATGCAATAAAATCTCTCAGGTTCTGATATGACAAAATAGTTCCTCCTAATACTCATTTATAACCAAG
>JACQWU010000293.1 GCA_016209155.1 Candidatus Desantisiibacteriota bacterium
ATTCGGGATTTTTAGTACTGGTTGATGCCCATAAAACCCGCTGGGGATTTATTTTCTTATTTGAAAATAATTCTTTATACCGGGAATAAATAATTTTAATATTAGCCACAGCAGTTTTCCCGAGTAGATTTTTTATAACATTTTTTATATCAGCATCTTTTCCATTGGACAATATTTTTTGAAGTTCGCTGTCAACTTTGGAATCCAATCTGCTGACAAATATACTTGCAACTGAATGCACTTTTGACAAATCTTTTCCTTTTTTAACTCCGTCATTTATACCGTCAATATACGCATTGGCAACGGCCTCATATTGAGATAGAGAAAATATTAAAGTTGCGTTTATATTTATTCCCTCGCTTATAAGCTCTTTTATAGCCATACAACCTTCTTTTGTTGAAGGAATTTTTATCATAATATTTTTGCGTTTTAAAATTGAGAAAAGACGACGTGCGTTTTCGATTGTTTTTTGCGCATCATGCGCATATTCAGGCAGTACTTCAAGACTTACATAACCATCCACCCCGGAAGTTCTTTCATATGTTTTCAGCAATAAATCAGCGGCGAGCGCCACGTCGTGCAAAGTTAAGTCATCATAGATTTCAAGAGGAGCTTTTCCTGCTTCCTTAAGAGTTGCAATATCTTTATCATAAGATTTGCTGTTATTAATAGCTTTTTCAAAGATAGAAGGATTTGTTGTTACTCCAAGAATTCCCTGCGTGAATATTTTTTCCAGTTCTCCATTTTCGATAAGACCTCTTTCCATATTGTCATACCACGGACTTTGCCCAAGCTGTGCCAGTTTATGAAGATTATTTAACATTATTTTCTCCTATCCTGTAATAAAATAGTGTATCGTAAAATAAAAAATAGTATAACATGGTTTTATTTTTTTTTCATCTGAAATTTGGGTGTATCCCGCTTTTAAATTAAGCGAAGCTAAAGCTTCGCACTACATTTCATTAAATGTATTGTATTTGTAGCGCGAGGCTTTAGCCTCGCTATCTATCTATTAAAGGTTAATTTAAATTTTAATAGCTTACAATAGCTCTTAAGCTGCGCCCTCTTTTTGTATGCGTATAAAAAAAATCTATTGACATTAAATGCATAAAAATTTATTATAAAAAAAATTAAATTAAAAATAGTTAAATCGGAGTAATATTATTCATGGTAAAAAAAGATTAATTTTTGACATTACCAGATAAAAATGGAGGAGGTTGTTATGAAATTTAAAGTGAAAGTTGTATTTTTAATGTTTTTTGTGATTATTTTAACCTCAATAACTTTTGCCGGATCACTTGATGACTGGTCATGGAGAAATCCATTGCCGCAAGGTAATCCCCTTAATGGAGTAACATACGGCAATAACACCTTTATGGCAGTTGGAAATTATGGAGCAATTGTAAAATCACCGGATGGAATCTTATGGACAAGTATAAAATCCCGAATTATAGAAAAGCTTAATGGAGTAGCTTACGGCAATAATATGTTTGTGGCAGTAGGAGTAAGCGGTACAATATTAACCTCATCAGATGAAATTACATGGACAGAGAGAACATCCGGAACTACTAATGAGCTTTTTGGAATAACATACGGCAATAATATGTTTGTAGCAGTAGGAGTAAGCGGCACAATATTGACCTCATCAGATGGAATTACATGGACAGAGAGAACATCTGAAACTAATAATGGTTTTTTTGGAGCAATATACGGCAATAACATGTTTGTGGCGGTAGGGGCAGGTGGAACAATTTGCACCTCATCTGATGGAATTACATGGACAAACAGAAGCTTTAAAACTATTATAGGGCTTTACAACGTCATATACGGTAAAAATATCTTCATAGCGGTGGGTGGAAGCGGATTAATATTGACCTCATCGGATGGAATCACCTGGACATTGAGAGCATCCGGAGTTAGTAATTGGCTTAGCGGAGTAACCTATGGCAATAACACCTTTGTAGTAGTGGGAGAATTTGGAATAATTTTAACCTCATCAGATGGAATCACATGGATAGGCAGAACTTCCGGAACTGACAGCGGGCTTTATGCATCAGCATACGGCGATAACACCTTTGCGGCAGTGGGAATGGGATGGCCCGGAGCAATTGTAACCTCATCAGATGGAATCACATGGACAGGCAGAACATCCGGAATTGTTAAAGAGTTTTATGGAGCAACATACGGCAATAATATCTTTGTAATTGTTGGAGATGGTGGAACAATTGTAACCTCATCAGATGGAATCGCATGGACAGAGAGAACATCCGGAACTACTAATAAGCTTTGGGCAGCAGCATATGGAAATAACACCTTCGTAGTTGTTGGAGATGGGGGGATAATATTGACCTCATCAGATGGAATCACATGGACAAATATAGCATCTGGAACTACTAAAGGGTTTTGGGGAGTGGTATATGCTAATAATACCTTTGTGGTGGTTGGATCAAGCGGACCAATTTGGACCTCCCCGGATGGAATCACATGGACACAGAGGACATCCGCAACCACTTTGCCGCTTTATGGAGTAACATACGGTAATAACACTTTTGTAGCGATTGGGGATTATGAAACAATTGTGACCTCATCAGATGGAATTACATGGACAGTGAGATCCTCCGGAGCTAATGTATTGTATACCGGAGTGGCTTATGGCAATAATACCTTTTTAGTAGTAGGTGAAGGGGGAAGAATTTTAGCCTCATCAGACGGAATCACATGGACACCTGTAACATCCGGAACGTCCAGCATGCTTTTGGGAATAAAATACGCCAATCATACCTTTATAATAGTGGGAGTAGTCGGAACAATTTTGACCTCATCAGATGGAATCACTTGGACAAGCAGATTCTCCGGAACTCCTGCTAATATTTTTGGAGTAGAATACAGGAAAAACACCTTTGTAACATTAGGTACAGGCGGAACAATTTTAACATCACAACCAGATGCTCAAAATCAATCTCCAACAGCAGACAATGCTTCTTTAACAACAAATGAAAATATTCCGACAAATATTCCGTTAACCGGAACCGATCCGGACGGAGATCCATTAACATATATAATAGTATCACAGCCGGCAAATGGCACATTATCCGGTAAAGCGCCGGATTTAGTTTATACGCCAAACAACAATTTTACAGGTGAAGACAGCTTTACATTCAAAGTAAATGATGCGGACGCAGATAGTAATGAGGCCACAGTTACCATAAAAGTGACCCGGCCTGATTCTCAAAATCAACCCCCGATTGTAAGTGATGCCTCATTAACAACAAATAAAAATACTCCGATAAATCTTATCTTAACCGGAATCGACCCGGAAGGAGATGCATTAACAACTTCAATAGTTTCCAAACCAAAAAATGGTATATTGTCCGGTACAGCGCCAAATTTAACTTATACTCCGGATAGCGATTTTACAGGTGCAGATAGATTTAAATTCAAAATGAATGACGGGAAATCAGATAGTAATGAGGCCATGGTTACCATAATAATAGTGAATCCGGCAAATCAGGACAAACAGCCTCCGATAGTAAGTTTAACATCAGATAAAAATTACGGTTCAACGTCATTAATAATAAATTTTGCCGCTGCCGCATTAGATAGCGATGGCACCATAGTTAAATACGAATGGGATTTTAATGGAGATAATACTTATGATGAAGATACAGGGTTAGCAAACACAACATCAAATAAATATACAAGTGCGGGTATATATAATGCGAAAGTCAGAGTAACCGATAATGACGGACTTAAAGCCGAAGCTGCTATCACAATTACAGTGAATCAATCTAATTCTCAAAACAAAGCTCCAACAACAAATAATATATCAATATCAACAAACGAAAATACCCCGGTAAATATTACTTTGACTGGAACAGATCCGGATGGAGATGTATTAACATATATAATAATCACACAACCTGCAAATGGCACATTATCCGGCACTCCACCAAATTTAAAATATACTCCGGCAAGTGGTTTCGCAGGTACAGACAGCTTTAAGTTCAAAGTGAATGACGGAGAAACAGACAGTATCAGTGCCAAAGTCAGTATAACAGTAAGTGCGGGAACAACTGCTCCCGCAGAAAGTGACAGCAAAAAGAAAGGCGGATGTTTCATCTCAAACATCCTGGGCAGTATAAATCAAACTGATAAAATAGAAACTTTAAATAGATTGCGTGATAAATTAATAACTAATTCTTTCAGCAAATATTTAATAAATACTTATTACAAAATAAGTCCGAAAATTAATTTGTTCAGGTGAATTTTAGTTTACAAATCGGGGATGCACCCATATTATTTTTATTGATTGACAATTATAAAGTAATAAGTAAAATAAATAAAATTTACCTAATACCGTTATTCTATAGTTTACAAGCAAAAATCTGCAAATAAAGGAAAAATTAATGACCACTATTTTAGTTACAGGCGGGGCGGGATTTATAGCCTCAAACATTGTGGATCAATATATCGCAATGGGGCATCGTGTAATAATTATTGATAATCTTTACAGCGGTTTCAAACGAAATTTAAATCCAAAAGCAGTTTTTTACGAAATGGATATAAGAGATAAAAATCTCGAAAAAATATTTGAAGATGAAAAAATAGAAATAGTAAATCACCATGCGGCGCAAATTGATGTACGCCATTCAGTTGAAAAACCTGAATATGATGCACAGGTAAATATTATTGGCGCTATTAATCTGCTTGAGTGCTCAAAAAAATATAAAATACGTAAAATAATTTATTCTTCAACAGGCGGCGCTGTTTACGGAGAACCGGAATATTTACCGGCAGATGAAGAACATCCGGTAAATCCCGAATGCCATTATGGAGTTTCAAAATATACAGTTGAGAACTATATCAAACTGTATCATAGATTATATAACATAGATTATACTATTTTCCGCTATCCAAACATCTTCGGTCCCCGCCAGAATCCGTACGGTGAAGCCGGAGTCAATGCTATTTTTATCGGACAGATGATAAAAGGAACCATACCTGTTATTTTTGGCGACGGAAATCAGCTCAGGGACTATCTATACGTTGAAGATGTTGTAAAAGCAAATACTATGGTACTATCAGCAGGTTCAAATAAAACATATAATCTCGGTACAGGGGTTGGAACATCAGTAAATAAAATATATCAAATTCTTCAAAATATATTAAAATTCCCAAACCCTCAAATTCATGCTGAACCCAGAAAAGGCGAAATTGAAAAAATATATCTGGACAGCTCTCTTATTTTTAAAGAATTGGGATGGAAAGCTTCAGTATCTTATGAAGATGGCTTAAAAAAAACCATAGAATATTTTAAATCAAACATCGAAATTTTTAAAAAATGAAGATTTAATATTGTCGTAATTTGTCCCAAAACCCAATTTCTTCAGAATTTTATTGTAGTGCGAGACTTCAGTCTCGCCCCTTTCAAAATTCCTTTGTAGTGCGAGACTTTAGTCTCGCCCTTACAAACATTGAAAAAACAACATTTAAATGAAGAAGGGGATGTCCAAAAAGTCATTGCGAGGAGCGAAGCGACGAAGCAAATCCCATTGTACAATATGGACTTTAGATTGCTTCGCGGAGTTTACACTGAGTGGAACGAATGTGCCCGCAATGACTGAACCCATGCTTTTTGGACAGCCCCTGTATTCTGTCTCTCTTTGGAATTCTTTATTATTTATTTTAGTGCCAATTCATCCCTGCCTTAAAAGGCTTACGTATTAATGGCACTTC
>JACQWU010000294.1 GCA_016209155.1 Candidatus Desantisiibacteriota bacterium
ACTTCGCACTGAAACAATTATTTTTTCTTTCTTTTTTTTCTTGCGCCGTGTTGTATAGAATAAATTCTCTGTGTGATATCATGAATGATTTCTATTTCTTCTATATCCATGTCCTTAAGATAAGCAGTGACTCGTCCAATACTTTTTACTTTTTCATCGTCAATCGTACTGAATTCATCTTTTTCGATATTGATTAAATCGGGCAGCTGAACGCCTAATCCTTTTGCTATACGTATCAAAATATGAATTGAAGGATGACGTTTAGCCCGCTCAATCAGAGAAATATAATCATTAGATAATCCGGCGATATCTGCAACATCATTTTGAGTTAATCCTTTTGCTTTTCTAATATTATAAATATTCCTGCCGATTTTTTGTTCGATTTCTGACATTGAATTCTCCTTTCTTTTTTAATATATGTGTTAATTCGACAACCTTTTCTTGCAATCATTAAAACTATTATAATATCTAAATTGACACAAACTTTATCAGATGATATAATTTTTACATTATGAAGCATTTCAGTTTGTGTTTTTTAATTAAATAAGATTAACACTGATTATTTATTCTGTCAAGCTTAATTAATACTGATTATTAATAATTAGTTTAATGATATTAACACTGATTATTAATTCTGTCAAGATAATTTTGATTTCAAATTTAAAATTAAATAGGAGAAGAAAATTGTTTTCTAAACAAATTGCAAATCTGAGTCTTAATTTATGTGAAGAAAAAAAAGGAGAAGATGTTAAAATTATTAGTATGAAAAAAAATAGTCTGACAGATTATTTTGTTATCTGTACAGCAAACTCAGATGTACATGCAAGGGCGATTGCTGAAGAGATAGAAAAGGAGTTTAAGAAAAAAGATATAGAATTATTACATAGGGATGGATATAGTGACGGGCACTGGATTTTACTGGATTATTTTGATGTAATGATCCATATCTTCACAAGGGAAACCAGAGATTTTTATGCACTTGAAAAATTATGGCAGGATGATTAAGCATGAAAATGCGTATTTATTATATATTGATAAGCTTGTTAATATTTTTTTTGGTAAATAATATTTATGCAAGGAAGTAAGGAGTGGGATATCCCAATAAAAAGTCGAATAAAATGTGTCCCTGCAATCGCTGACGGGAAAATTTTTTTCGGCTCATGGGACGGGACTTTATTTGTTTTGAATACTTTGTCCGGAAGCGAAATATGGAAAACAAAAGCTAAAAAAGCAATTTATTCATCTCCTTTATTTCATCAAGAAAGATTATATTACAGTTCCTGGGATGGATATCTTTATGCGGCGCAGGCAAAAAGCGGTAAAACATTATGGAAATTTAAAGCAAAGGATGCAATAAGTATAACACCTGTTATATATGATAATATAATTTTTGCCGGTTCATTAGACGGATATGTTTATGCAGTTGATACACGTGATGGGACTGAGTTATGGAAAATTGAAACCGGCTGGGCCGGCACTCATTTTCCGCCTGTTATTGATAAAAAAACCAATCTCATTTTCATAGCCAATAATAACAGTAATATTTATGCTTTGGAACCATTCACAGGTAAAGTAAAATGGAAGTTTGCCACACAATGGTCTGGAATATATACGGATATGGTTTTAATAGAAAACATGCTTTTTGTTCCTTCTTTTGACGGGACACTTTATTGTCTGGAAGCAAAAAACGGTAAATTGATCTGGAGTCTCCCTCTCGGAAAATTTTTTCTTGCCAATCCTCCGTCCCAGGATGAAAAACTTTTTCTTGCAACTGAACATGGGGAGCTTGCGGCAGTAAACATTTATAATGGAAATATTTTATGGCGCTATAAAATAGCCGAACGTATATATAAAAAGCCTCAACTTTTTGAAGATGCGCTTTTTCTTGCTTCAGATCAGGGATATCTTTACGGGGTTGATATTTTATTCGGTGAAGTAATATTTCAATATATAATAGATTATTATTCTGATTATTTTATACATTATGATTATAATTCAGAAATGTTTTATTTTTTTAATGGTGAGGACAAATTGCTTAGTTTTGGTAAAGTAAAAGAAAAGGAAGAGCTTGATGTGAAAGAAACTTACATTGCTAAAAGAGAATTTATTAAACCTCCAAATTTTTCTCCGGATGGAAAATATATTCTTTATAACAATTATCAGATAAAAAGCGATAATAATTTATATCGTGCGCATTTTACAGATAACAATACTTTAAGTGTTGTTAAGCTGACGCAATCAGGGGCAGATGATATTTTTCCTATGTGGTGTCCTGATTCAACCGCTATTGTATTTTCTTCAAATAGAGACGGAAATTATAATTTATATAAAATGTATATGACGAATCTGGATATTTATTATTTTGATGATAAAAATATAGCAGAATGTAACAGATCTGAGAAGGATACTTTATCAGATTTAAATAATTATACTGTCGAGGATATGGAAAAAAAGTATAATAACCAGCTTACAAATGAGAGAGGAGATGACTTTTTCCCTGTTCCATCTCCGGATGGTTCAAAAATTTTATATAGTTCAAATATAAATGGAAATTGGGATTTGTTTGTAATGGATTCCAGCGGACAGAATAAAACAAGGCTTACCTTTGATCCTGCAGATGAAGAATATGCATCGTGGAGTCCTGACGGGAAAAAAATAATTTTTACCTCATCACGGATAAAGGATAAGGATGTTTATATGATAGACTGTAATGTAAATAATCTTATGCAGGTAACTCATGATGAAGTTGATGAAATACATCCAAAATGGATTGGGGACAGCTCAATAGTTTATGAAAAAATGTCAATAGATAAGAGATATTCCAATATCTGGATAACACAGGAAAACGGGGAAAATGGGAAAGCGCTTACGGAAGGGAAATTCAGAGATGCTTATCCCATACCTTCACCTGACGGTAAAAAAATCGCTTTTATCAGCAATCGCAAAGATGACAGAGATAATATCTGGAGTACTAATATTTCAAGTAACGGACTTATTCAAATAACAAATTATGCAGATGAAGTTAATCCTCCCTCATGGTCCTTTGACAATAAAAAAATTATTTTTTTTGTGAAGGATTCTTTAACCGGTAACAGAGAAATCAAGACAGTAGATATTAATCAGTTTTCTTTACTGGAATTCTTTAAACAAGCGGAAAATTTTCTTTATAAGGGGGAATATGAAGAGGCACGGAATATATATCAGAATATAATCGAAAACTATCCGGATTATAAAGTAATGGTTCTTGTTGAACCTGCACATTTTAATTTATCATCACACCTGTCTGCTTTATATAAAATGTCTGTAATCGAAGAGAGAAGGAACAATATTGATAATATGACAAAATTAAGAAAAACAATTGCAGAAGATAAAAGCGGTGACGGGGATGAACAAAAAAAGTTCTCTCTAATAACCAGTGTGAAAATAAAAATAGCCGAACAGTTAGCTAAGAAAGAAAAATATATTGAAGCTATTGATAGTTATACAGATATTTTAAAAGATTATAAAGAAATGAAAGATGAATTCGGGTATCCTGTTGCTCCTTATATTATGATTCGTATGGCGGAGTGTTATGAAAAAACAAGTGAATATGAGCATGCAATAGATTTGTACATAAAAGCTCAGGAAGAGTATCCGGATGAGTATATTATGATTAATAAAGATTATATCGGAACAATGGCACATAGTTTTGTTATGGCTGCAAAAATTTATGAAAAGCAGTTCAAAAACTATGATAAAGCTTTAGAGTATTACCTGAAAATTTTAGAAAAGCATTCTGATGATAAATATACTAATAAGATTGCGGTACTTAAAGCCGCATATATTGAAAAAGCTTTAATTAATATCCGCAGAATTTACAGCCGTCAAAAAATAGATACTGATAAATGGTTTAAACTTTGTAAAAACACATATGGGGTTATAAAAAATGAAAGATTGAAAAAGAGTTTTGAAAATATTATTAATGATCTTGAAAGATTAAAAAATGGTGAAAGTTTAATGCAGGAAAAAGATCAGGTGTCAAAAGTAGTATTCTGTTCACGAAAAAAGGAAGGTGATTTGTCGGAAAATAATTTTGAAATATATTCAATGACTGAAAATGGCACTGATACAAAAAGGCTGACTTACAACGATGCAAATGATTATCGTCCTAACTGGTCTCCGGGCGGAGATAAGATAGTTTATCATACACTGTTTGAAAGTAATTATGAGATTTTTGTTATGGATAATGATGGTGCAAATCAAATGAATCTTACTAACAACGCAGCCTATGATTTTGAACCTGCATGGAATTCTGATGGAACACGAATTTCTTTTACCACTGACAGGGATAAGAATATGGAAATATATGTTATGAATGAGGATGGAAGTGACCCGATAAATATAAGCAGTCATCCGGCGCGTGATTTTGAATCCAACTGGTCACCTTTTGGAGATAAAATAGTTTTTACAACGGACAGGGACGGTAATTTAGAGGTATATCAAATAGATATCGCAAATGGTACAATTGAAAATTTATCTAAAAGCAGAGCTGACGACCACGAACCTGTTTTTTCACCTGATGGATTAAAAATTATTTTTACTTCTAATCGCGATGGCAATGAGGAAATTTATATTATGAATAATGATGGTAGAGAGCAATATAATATTTCAAAAAATGATTCTTTTGATTATAATCCAACCTGGTCAAAGGACGGCCAATACATTTTTTTCGTTTCAAATCGTCATGGAACACCAAAAATATTCAGAATGAGATCTGATGGAACAGGCATTGTGCAGTTGACCGGTGATGCAGAAAGCTATGATATTCAACCTAATGTGACAAAAGGGATACAGTTCTGATTGCATTTTTATTTTTTAGATGATATATTAAATAGCGTAATTTGCGATATAAATGAATTACGGAGATTTTCAGATGAAAGCTATAAAAGTATATATTTTTTTAATAATTTTAGCAGTATTTATGGTTATAAGCGGCATAAATGCCCAGGAATGTAAATGTCATAGTAAAAATTCCTCTATGCGGCGAATGCATGAAATAATTGGTTTTAAAAATTGCGGCAATTGTCACAATAAAAATGAAAAGTTAATGAGTTCAAAACCCAAAAAACAAAACGATCAGAAAAATCAGGAAAAGCTTAAAAATCGTATTAAAGAAGATAAATTTTGTATCCCATGTCATAATCCGGATGGAACAGCTAAAAAAGAAATTTACAAAAATTCCGATGCCATGAAAATAATTAATACTTTTTACTGCCCAAAAGACAAATTAAGGTTTATTGACAATATTAATGTTTGTCCAAAATGCGGTGGAAAGTTAATAGATATTAACCTCCTTATGGAAGAATCCAAAAAAAATCCATCTAATGATATATGCCGGCAATGTCATATCAATACTGAAGTGGAAAACCTTGATTCCCATATTACTTTTAAAAAAGATAAATTGTATAATTGTTTAGAATGTCATAGCGGACATGATGATTGCGGAGGCTGTCATTTTTAAAAATTCGGGAAAATTCTGATGAGAACAAAGTCAATTATGATACAGGGAATAGGTTCAGGAGTTGGGAAAACCACACTGACTGCGGCTTTGTGCAGAATTCTATATCAGGATGGGAAAAAAGTAACACCTTTCAAAGCGCAGAATATTACATTAAATACTTATATTACTCAGGAAGGTCATGAAATTGGATGGGTTCAGGCAATGCAGGCTGAAGCTGCCGGAACATGTCCGACAAATGATATGAATCCTATTTTAATAAAACCCGCCAATAGCAACTTATTTCAAATTATTGTGCATGGGAAAATAGTCGGTAATTTTACTTCTCAGGAATGCATTAAATACAGAAAAGAAATCGATATTAATCCTGTAATACATTCTTACAAATATCTTAATAAAAAATTTTCTTATATTATCCTTGAAGGTGCTGGAAGTCCTGCTGAAATAAATTCAGAAGATGTGTCTAATATGCGTACAGCGGCTTTTACCGGATCCCCTGTTATTCTTGTTGGAGATATTGATAGAGGCGGAGTATTTGCTTCGTTTATCGGCACTCTGGAGCTTTTAAGTGAAGAAGA
>JACQWU010000303.1 GCA_016209155.1 Candidatus Desantisiibacteriota bacterium
AAATGAATCTGGAATATATCTCTGCCCCTTTATCCTGCCCTTCAATCATCATTCTGTTAATAGCGTATCCCAAAACAGAACATCTCGACAAAGTAAGCTCTCTATGATGAAGGGTTGTTATCTTTTACTGCTATTTGGCTGACGGATAAAAAAAAGGCCTGATCATTTTACTGAAAAGGCCTTTTATTCATTTCATTTAAAATTTATTTTCTTTTTTTTAAAATAGACAAAGCAATAATTCCTGAACCTAAAAGCAGCATTGTAGCCGGTTCTGGAACAGAAGGCGGAGGATTATCAGGAATATTCCCAAGAGAGGATAAATCTTCAAGTAATCTCCCGTATCCTGATTGAGGTACAGGCAGTCCCAAAGTAGTAGTGTTTACAAAGTTCCCGTTAATGTCATATTTTTCAATTTTATTATTGTAAATATCGGAAACGAAATAAGATGAACCATCAAAAGTGATACCAGTCGGGTTGTATGTTTGCGTAGTAATAAATGCAGATTGAATTAAATTTCCATTCAAATCATACAAATCATAAGGGCCAATTGAATCTCCTCTGTTTGCAATAATTTTATTATTAGCAATTTCGAAACCATCTCTGCTATTTCCAAAACCTACAACTGTCTGTAATAAAGTTCCTGAGGGAGTATACCTATAAGCATTGTTTGTACCATTATATCCTGTTACCCAGAGTGCTGTCCCATCCCATGCCACATTGGCAATTCCATTTAAACCTGTGTTAAAAGCTACTCCTAAATCAGCATGTGTAGTTGAATTGGTAACAAAAACCTCACCCCTGTTAGCAACAGTATAATAAATTGTTGTACCAACAACAGCAATACCACGGCCATTATCCGCAACAGCAAGAGCGTTAGGAGCCAAAAATTGATCTACTACTGCACCTGTACTCATATCAAAGGCCTCAAGAGTTACATTCCCGAAAGTGGCATTGTTTCCCCATACTACAGTTCCGGCAGAAACCATTCTTACATTCATGCTAACAAAAACAAAAGACAATATAATTATTAAAAATTTTTTCATATTTTTTCACCTCCTTTTTTGTAGCTCTATTTAACTATAAAAAATAGATTCGTCAAGCAAAAAAAATTAACTATTATTAAAATACTTTCAAAGCTAAACCTATAATGATATAATTATTAAAATAACGAAACCTATAGAAAGGGATGTCTTGTCAATATTGAACTTAAAACAGCGTGAAGCAGTAGAAGATACTGACGGGCCGCTTATTATTATTGCAGGCGCAGGAACAGGAAAAACACGTGTTATTACCGAAAAAATTTTGCATTTGATTGATAATAAAAAAATTGCTCCGCGGAATATTCTGGCTTTGACTTTTTCTAACCGGGCAGCGTCTGAAATGCAGGACAGGGTAAATACCTCGCTTTCCTCATATTACTATGACCTCGAGATAACTACCTTCCATGCTTTCTGTAATCGTATACTGCAGGAATACGGATTTCATATAGGGATACCGGTTTCTTTCACACTTCTCGACAATATTTCGCAGATAATATTTATGCAAAAAATTTATGAAAAGCTTAATTTAAACTATTATTATTCTCTTTCCTCTCCCCTATCCACTTTAAGCGCTTTCACACGATTTTTCTCAAGATGCAAAGATGAAATAGTATCCCCTTCTGATTTTATGAAATTTGTAAATCTAAAGGAAAACAATTACAAAAATAAAATGGAAACTTTAAGTGAAGAGGAAAAAGCCTCCTGCCTTATGGAGCTTGAAGAATTAAAAGAACGTGCAAATGTATATAATGTTTATCAAGTGGAGCTTACAAATGCAGGTTATATGGACTTCAACGATTTAATTTTAAATTCCATCTCCCTTTTTAAAAAACGTCCGCAAATATTGAGCCGCTTTCAGGAACGGTTTAAATATATTCTTGTTGATGAATTTCAGGATACGAACATAGCTCAGATTGAACTCTTAAAAATGCTTGCCGGTAAATACAGAAATATAAGTGTTGTGGGAGATGACGACCAGAGTATTTATCATTTTAGAGGCGCAAGTTACGCAAGTTTTATACGGTTTAATGAAATTTTCCCGGATGCAAAAAAAATCACCCTAAATCAGAACTATCGTTCTACCGACAAAATACTGAAACTTGCTAATGAAGTTATAAATTTAAACGCATCGAGCAGGTTTGATCCGGATAAAAAACTCTTTACTGAAAAAAAAGAAGGCAAAAAAATAAATATTTTAACTGCCGGTGATTATATTTTTGAGGCTAAAATTATTGCCGAAAAAATAAAAAATATTTATTGTTCGCTGTCAGACGATGAAAAAAAATGGGAAAATTTTGCTGTGCTTTACCGTGCGCACAGCCATAAAGATAAATTAGTCGATGTATTTAAAAAAGAAAATATTCCTTTTCAGATTAAAGGATCTTTGAATTTATTCTCCAATCCAAAAGTTAAAAATCTTGTTGCACTGCTCAAAGTCATACAAAATCCTGATGACAGCATAAATATGTTTAAGGTTCTATCTGAATTATGCAGTCTTTCATGGGAAGACAAACTCTATCTTAATCAGATTTCAAAACAAAAAGAAATTTCACTATTTCAAACCATCAATCTTGTATTGCAATCACATTGTGCAAATACATTTGATAAAACTCTTTTTATCCCTCTCTCAGAAGAATCAATTAAAAATTTAAACGCAGTTAAAAACCGTATAGGAACTTTATTTGAAAAAGCTCTTGAAGTTTCCCTGCAGGAAATATTTTTTGAAATTCTAAAAAAATCAGGGGATATAGAAAAATTATATGTCCGGGAATTTTTTTCTCTTATTACTGATTTTATAGAAAATAATCCTGAATCAAAGTTAAAAGAATTTATTGAATATGTTGAAGTTTTTGATCATGTCGGAGGGACAACACCTTCTGAAAACCTTCCTGAAATTGCTCCGGCAGTTCAAATGATGTCTATACATGCCTGCAAAGGACTTGAATTTCCTTATGTATTTGTAATCGGACTTGTATCAAGACGTTTTCCTGCAACAGAAAAGGAAGACCTTATTTCGCTGCCTGATGAGCTTATTAAAGGGCCTATTCCTGAAGGAGATTATCATATTCAGGAAGAAAGACGTCTTTTTTATGTAGCTTTAACCCGCGCATGTAAAGAACTTTATTTTACCTGCATAGAGAAAAAAAGATCTCCCGCATCAGTTTTTATTCAGGAAATAAAAAAAATGAA